>NZ_JBEXRZ010000078.1:0-32494 GCF_040613325.1 Streptomyces sp. NPDC006283
TTCTCCGGCTTCGGCACGATCCTCGGCTCGGTCAACTTCATCACCACGATCATCTGCATGCGCGCTCCGGGCATGACGATGTTCCGGATGCCGATCTTCACCTGGAACGTGCTGCTGACCGGTGTGCTGGTCCTGCTCGCCTTCCCGGTCCTGGCGGCCGCGCTGTTCGCCCTGGAGGCGGACCGCAAGTTCGGAGCACATGTCTTCGACGCGTCCAACGGTGGCGCTCTGCTGTGGCAGCACCTCTTCTGGTTCTTCGGCCATCCAGAGGTGTACATCATCGCCCTGCCGTTCTTCGGCATCGTCTCGGAGATCATTCCGGTCTTCTCCCGCAAGCCGATGTTCGGTTACATCGGCCTGGTGGGCGCGACCATCGCGATCGCCGGTCTGTCCGTGACGGTGTGGGCGCACCACATGTACGTCACAGGCGGTGTGCTGCTGCCGTTCTTCTCCTTCATGACGTTCCTGATCGCCGTTCCGACGGGTGTGAAGTTCTTCAACTGGATCGGAACGATGTGGAAGGGCTCGTTGTCCTTCGAGACACCGATGCTCTGGACGATCGGCTTCCTCGTCACCTTCACCTTCGGTGGCCTGACCGGTGTCATCCTGGCCTCGCCGCCGCTGGACTTCCACGTCTCCGACTCGTACTTCGTCGTCGCGCACTTCCACTACGTCGTCTTCGGCACCGTGGTGTTCGCGATGTTCGCCGGATTCCACTTCTGGTGGCCGAAGTTCACGGGCAAGATGCTCGACGAGCGGCTCGGCAAGATCACGTTCTGGACGCTGTTCATCGGCTTCCACGGCACGTTCCTGGTGCAGCACTGGCTGGGCGCGGAGGGCATGCCGCGCCGTTACGCGGACTACCTCGCGGCCGACGGCTTCACCGCGCTGAACACGATCTCGACGATCGCCTCGTTCCTGCTCGGTCTGTCGATCCTCCCCTTCATGTACAACGTCTGGAAGACGGCGAAGTACGGCAAGAAGATCGAGGTCGACGACCCGTGGGGCTACGGTCGTTCGCTCGAGTGGGCCACGTCCTGCCCGCCGCCCCGGCACAACTTCCTCACCCTGCCCCGCATCCGCAGTGAATCCCCGGCGTTCGACCTGCACCACCCGGAGATCGCCGCCATGGAGGAGCTCGAGAACCACGGGCAGAAGGACACCGCGCTGTTCGGCGGCAAGGAGGTCGGCAAGTGAAGATCCAGGGCAAGATGTTCCTCTGGCTGGGTGTCTTCATCCTCGCCGTCGCCATCCTGTACGGCGTCTGGTCGAAGGAGCCGGCCGGTACCACCGCGCTCTTCCTGGCCTTCGGTCTGAGCGTCATGATCGGCTACTACCTGGCCTTCACGGCCCGGCGGGTGGACGCCATGGCGCAGGACAACAAGGAAGCCGACGTGGCCGACGAGGCCGGCGAGGTGGGGTTCTTCTCCCCGCACAGCTGGCAGCCGCTCTCGCTGGGCATCGGCGGCGCGCTCGCCTTCCTCGGCGTGGCGATCGGATGGTGGCTGCTGTACTTCTCGCTGCCGCTGATCCTGGTCGGCCTCTTCGGCTGGGTCTTCGAGTACTACCGCGGTGAGAACCAGAACCAGTAGTACCGCCTTTGCGGACCACGGAACGGGCCCGGTTCACCTCACTCCAGTGAGGTGAACCGGGCCCACTCGTTTGCAGTCATCCGGCGCGCCGCTGCTGACAACCGTTCATACCGTGTGGTTATGAACCAGACGCCTCACATGCGCACATTCGTCAGCTGCACCGTGCTGGTCGTGACCCTTGGGGTGGTCGCCACCGCGTGCGGCGAACCGGACAGGCATCCGCTGTCCGCGGCTCCGTACGACGCGGCAGGGCAGGTGGGCTTCAACGCCGCGGCCGGCGGCTCGAAGGTCGATCCGGACAAGCCCCTCGAGGTGACCTCCAAGGGCGACGACGGCCGCCTCACGGACGTCACCGTCATAGATGACGCCGGCCACTACCTGGCCGGCGAACTCGCCGCGGACGGCGCCCGCTGGCGCTCCACCGCTCCTCTCTCGGCGGGCGCCAAATACACGGTCAGGGTCTCCACGGAGGACGACGACGGCGCGCCGGGGCAGCGCACGCTGTTGTTCGAGACGGCGCCCGCCAAGAGGTTCCTGACCGCGGAGTTCGGCCCGGAGGCGGGCACGTACGGCGTGGGGCAGCCGATCACCGCCAAGCTCAGCCTCGCCGTCACCGACGGCAAGGGCCGGGCGGTCGTCGAACGCGCCCTGAAGGTCACCTCGAAGCCCGCGACGGAGGGGGCCTGGCACTGGGTCGACGACAAGACCCTGCACTACCGGCCCAAGGAGTACTGGCCCACAGGCGCGATAGTGAACGCCACGAGCAACCTCCACGGCGTCAAGGTCGCGGGCAAGCTCTACGGCGGCCGTTCCAAGCCGCTCAAGATCACCATCGGGGACCGCATAGAAGCCGTCACGGACGCCGCGTCGCACTCCATGACGGTCATGCGGAACGGAGAAGTGATCAAAACCATGCCGGTGACCACCGGCAAGCCCGGCTTCGACACCCGCAACGGCATCAAGGTCGTGCTGGGCAAGGAGTACTTCGTACGGATGCGCAGCACCAGCATCGGTATAGCCGCGGGCAGTTCCGAGTCGTACGACCTGCCCGTCTACTACGCGACACGTGTCACCTGGAGCGGTGAGTACGTGCACGCCGCGCCCTGGTCCGTCGGCTCGCAGGGCTCCGCGAACGTCAGCCACGGCTGCACCGGAATGTCCATGGCGAACGCCAAGTGGTTCTACGACACCGTCCGACCGGGTGACATCGTCAAGGTCATAAACAGCTACGGCGACATGATGGACACGTTCGGGAACGGCTTCGGCGAATGGAACCTGTCCTGGGACAAGTGGCGCAAGGGCAGCGCCCTGGTGCCCGGGTCGGAGGCCTCGAACGGCAACGTCACCGCCGCCTCTGCCCGCCTGCGTCCCGCCGTCTGACCGGCCTCCTCGCGTCAGGCCTCGATGGCCAGCCGGCTGCGCAGCAGCGAGGCGAGGGAGGCGGCGAACTCCACCGGCTCCACCGGCAGCGTCACCGCGGCCTCCGCGCGGCTCCAGGTGGCCAGCCAGGCGTCCTGCGGGCGGCCGATCAGCAGCAGTACGGGCGGGCAGTCGAAGATCTCGTCCTTGATCTGCCGGCACACGCCCATGCCGCCCGCCGGGACCGTCTCCCCGTCCAGCACGCACACGTCGATGCCGCCCTCATCCAGGGCCTTGAGGACGGCGGGCAGCGTCGCGCACTCCACGAAGCGCACGGGCGGGACATCCGCGGCGGGCCGGCGGCCGGTCGCCAGCCTGACCTGCTCGCGGGTGTTCGCGTCGTCGCTGTAGACAAGGACCGTGGCGCTCGACTGCATGGTTCCTCCGCACTCGTTCGATCAGGCTTGTCTGCCGGATGCTACTCCGTCCCACTGCCTGTCAGCACCGGTTCGGACAGGGCTTCGATGGGCCGTTCGGGCCCGCTCGAGCGACCCGTTGAGGGTGGGAACACTCCGAACGGCACCCCCCGGAGTGAGGGCGGGATAAGCGACCGACATAATGTCGGTCGTGGCGACAGCAACGACAGTAGAAACCGGGCACGCGCACCCGTCGGTCAATCGACCGAACCTCACCAGCGTCGGAACCATCATCTGGCTGAGTTCCGAGCTGATGTTCTTCGCGGCCCTCTTCGCGATGTACTTCACCCTGCGATCGGTGACGGGCACCGAGTACTGGTCGGCTCAGGCGGAACACCTGAACTTCCCGTTCTCGGCCACCAACACCACGATCCTGGTGCTCTCCTCCCTCACCTGCCAGCTCGGCGTCTTTGCCGCGGAGCGCGGTGATGTGAAGAAGCTCCGGACGTGGTTCATCATCACGTTCGTCATGGGTGCGATCTTCATCGGCGGTCAGGTCCTGGAATACACCGAGCTGGTCAAGGACGCGGGCATGTCGCTCTCGTCGGGCCCGTACGGTTCCGTGTTCTACCTGACCACCGGTTTCCACGGCCTGCACGTGACGGGCGGTCTCATCGCCTTCCTGCTGGTCCTGGGAAGGACCTACGCGGCCAGGAGATTCACCCACGAGCAGGCAACCGCCGCCATCGTCGTGTCCTACTACTGGCACTTCGTCGATGTCGTCTGGATCGGCCTCTTCGCCACGATCTACATGATCAAGTAATCGGCGCGGGCGGTCCGTCCCGAGCGGGCACCGCCTGAAGCAGACATAGTCCAGAAGCATCGACGCAGAAGATCCTGACACCGGGGTAATCCGTGAAAAAGCTCTCCGCACGACGACGCCATCCGCTGGCGGCGGTCGTCGTCCTACTCCTCGCGCTGGCGGCCACTGGGGGGCTGTACGCCGCGTTCGCACCCGCGGACAAGGCGCAGGCCGATGAAACCGCCCAGTCCCTTGCCATCAAGGAGGGGCAGAAGCTCTACACCGTCGGCTGCGCAAGCTGCCACGGAACCGGCGGTCAGGGCACCTCAGACGGCCCGTCCCTGGTCGGTGTCGGCTCGGCCGCTGTCGACTTCCAGGTCGGCACGGGCCGTATGCCCGCCCAGCAGCCCGGCGCGCAGGTACCGCAGAAGAAGAACATCTACTCGCAGGCCGAGATCGACCAGCTCGCGGCGTACGTCGCGTCGCTGGGTGCCGGTCCGATCACGCCGACCGAGAAGCAGTACAGCCCGGAGGGTGCGGACATCGCCAAGGGTGGCGAACTGTTCCGCAACAACTGCGCCCAGTGCCACAACTTCACCGGTGAGGGCGGCGCGCTGACCGAGGGCAAGTACGCCCCGAGCCTGGAGGGCGTCAGCCCGAAGCACCTCTACGAGGCCATGCAGACCGGCCCGCAGAACATGCCCTCCTTCCCCGACACCACGATGCCCGAGCAGCAGAAGCGGGACATCATCGCGTACGTCAAGACCGTGAACGGCGAGGAGACGCCGACCCCCGGCGGTTTCGCGCTGGGCGGCCTGGGTCCCGTCAGTGAGGGTCTCTTCGGCTGGATCTTCGGTCTCGGTTCGCTGATCGCTGTTGCCATCTGGGTCGCGGCCCACACCGCTAAGGCCAAGAAGTCATGAGTAGCCAAGACATTCCAGAAGAGAACCTGCCCGCAGAGCAGGGCGCCGCGCACGACGCGGCCCACGGCGGCAGCACCGCCGTCGCACAGCGCCACGACGACCCGTTCGCCGACCCGGGACTGCCGGCCCACAAGCCGCGCATCCAGGACATCGACGAGCGTGCCGCCAGGCGGTCCGAGCGTGCCGTGGCTTTCTTGTTCACGCTGTCGATGCTGGCGACCGTGGGCTTCATCGCCTCGTTCGTCATCTTCCCGGTCGACAAGATCGTGTTCATCTGGCCGTTCGGTCACATCAGCGCGCTGAACTTCTCGCTGGGCGTGACGCTGGGTCTCGCGCTCTTCTGCATCGGCGCGGGCGCCGTCCACTGGGCGCGCACCCTGATGTCCGACGTGGAGGTCGCCGACGACCGTCACGCGATCGAGGCCACTCCCGAGGTCAAGGCCAAGGTCATGGCCGACTTCGCGGACGGTGCCCGGGAGTCCGCCATCGGGCGGCGCAAGCTGATCCGCAACACCATGTTCGGCGCGCTGGCCATGGTGCCGCTCTCCGGCGTCGTGCTGCTGCGCGAACTGGGTCCGCTGCCCGAGGACAAGCTCCGCAGCACCCTGTGGGCCAAGGGCAAGCAGCTCATCAACATGAACACGAACGAGCCGCTGCGTCCCGAGGACGTTGCCGTCGGTTCGCTGACCTTCGCCATGCCCGAGGGCCTGCTGGAGAGCGACCACAACTTCAACACCGAGATCGCCAAGGCTGCCCTGATGATCGTCCGGCTCCAGCCGGAGGACATCAAGGACAAGCGGGAGCTCGAGTGGTCCCACGAGGGCATCGTGGCCTACTCGAAGATCTGCACCCACGTCGGCTGCCCGATCAGCCTGTACGAGCAGCAGACGCACCACGTCCTCTGCCCGTGCCACCAGTCCACCTTCGACCTCTCCGACGGCGCCCGCGTCATCTTCGGTCCGGCCGGTCACCCGCTTCCGCAGCTGCGGATCGGTGTGAACGCCGAGGGCAACCTCGAGGCGCTCGGCGACTTCGAAGAGCCCGTCGGTCCTGCCTTCTGGGAGCGCGGATGAGTACTGCAACGGATACGCAGAAGAAAGCACCCGCCGGCGAGCGGGTGGCCGACTGGGCGGACGGCCGGCTCGGGATCTACTCCCTGGCCAAGGCCAACATGCGCAAGATCTTCCCGGACCACTGGTCCTTCATGCTGGGCGAGGTCGCGCTCTACAGCTTCATCATCATCATCCTCACGGGTGTGTATCTGACGCTGTTCTTCCACCCGAGCATGAACGAGATCGAGTACCACGGCTCGTACGTGCCGATGCAGGGCATCCGGATGACCGAGGCGTACGCCTCGACGCTGGACATCAGCTTCGACGTCCGCGGTGGTCTGCTGATCCGGCAGATCCACCACTGGGCCGCGCTGATCTTCCTCGCCGCGATGTTCGTGCACATGATGCGCGTGTTCTTCACGGGTGCGTTCCGCAAGCCGCGTGAGATCAACTGGCTGTTCGGCTTCCTGCTGTTCGTCCTCGGCATGTTCACCGGCTTCACCGGTTACTCGCTCCCGGACGACCTGCTCTCCGGCACTGGTGTCCGCTTCACGCAGGGCGCGATCCTGTCGATGCCGATCGTCGGCACCTACATCTCGATGTTCCTGTTCGGCGGGGAGTTCCCGGGCCACGACATGGTGGCGCGGTTCTACTCGATCCACATCCTGCTGCTGCCGGGCATCATGCTCGGCCTCGTGGTGGCGCACCTGATCCTGGTCTTCTACCACAAGCACACGCAGTTCGCGGGCCCCGGCCGCACGAACAAGAACGTCGTCGGCATGCCGCTGCTGCCGGTCTACATGGCCAAGGCCGGAGGCTTCTTCTTCCTGGTCTTCGGTGTCATCGCCCTGATCGCCGGCATGTTCACGATCAACCCGGTGTGGGCGCTCGGCCCGTACCGGCCGGACCACGTGTCCACCGGTGCCCAGCCCGACTGGTACATGGGCTTCGCCGAGGGTCTCGTCCGAGTGATGCCGGGCTGGGAGATCAACCTCTGGGGCCACACCCTGGTCCTGGGCGTGTTCATCCCGCTGGTTCTCTTCGGTGTCGTCCTCGCGGCGCTGGCGCTGTACCCGTTCATCGAGTCGTGGATCACCGGCGACAAGCGCGAGCACCACATCCTGGACCGCCCGCGCAACGCTCCGACTCGTACCGCGCTCGGCGTCGCCTGGGTCACCGGCTACGTGATCATGCTGCTCGGCGGTGGAAACGACATCTTCGCGACGCACTTCCACCTGTCGATCAACGCGATCACCTGGTTCGTCCGCATCACGTACTTCGTCGGACCGGTTCTCGCGTTCATCATCACCAAGCGGATCTGCCTGGGTCTGCAGCGGCGCGACAAGGACAAGGTGCTGCACGGACGCGAGTCCGGCATCATCAAGCGCCTGCCGCACGGTGAGTTCGTCGAGGTCCACGAGCCGCTGGCACAGGGCGACCTCTACAAGCTGACCGCCCACGAGCAGTACAAGCCCGCCGAGATCGGCCCCGAGGTCGACGAGAACGGCGTCCGGCGCAAGGTGACGCGCAGGGAGAAGCTGCGCGCCAGGCTCAGCAAGAGCTACTACGGCGAGGGGACCCAGATCCCCAAGGCGACCACCGAGGAGTACAAGGAGATCGCCAGCGGCCACGGCCACCACTGATCCCTTGCGCTGATACGTCGCCACGGCAGGAGCCCCGTCCATTCGCTGGACGGGGCTCTTCGCCGTCCCCGGGGCTGGATAGGGTGGAACCATCCCTATTGGCTTGTGGACCCAGGAGCGGACCATGAACGTTGTGACCCCGGTCGGCGGCGACAGCGTGGCGGCCCACTCCTGGCCCGGCGTGCTGAACGCCCTCCTCGACAACCGCGACCAGAGCGCCGAGGCCACCGCGTGGGCCATGGACCGCATCCTCAGCGGCGAGGCCACCAACGCCCAGATCGCCGGCTTCATGGTCGCGCTGCGTGCCAAGGGCGAGACCGTCGAGGAGATCTCCGGCCTGGTGCGCACGATGTACGCGCACGCCAACCTGATCGAGGTGCCCGGACCGAGCGTCGACATCGTCGGCACCGGCGGCGACGGGGCCAAGACGGTGAACATCTCCACCATGTCCGCGATCGTGGTCGCCGGGACGGGGGCCAAGGTCGTCAAGCACGGCAACCGGGCCGCGTCCTCCGCGAGCGGCGCCTCCGACGTGCTGGAGAAGCTCGGGGTCAATCTGGAGCTGACCCCGCAGCGGGTCGTCCAGGTCGCAGAGGAGGCGGGCATCACCTTCTGCTTCGCCGTGAAGTTCCACCCGGCGCTGCGGCACGTCGCCGCCGCCCGCAAGGAGCTCGGGATCCGCACCACCTTCAACTTCCTCGGGCCGCTCACCAACCCGGCCCAGGTCAAGGCCCAGGCCACCGGAGTGGCCGACGCGAGGGTGGCGCCGATCGTGGCCGGGGTGCTCGCCGAGCGCGGCTCCTCCGCCCTGGTCTTCCGCGGCGACGACGGCCTCGACGAGCTGACGACCACCGCCACGTCCAAGGTGTGGGTGGTCCGCGACGGCGCCGTCCGCGAGGAGGCGTTCGACCCGCGCGACATCGGGATCGATCTCGTCCCCGTCGAGGCGCTGCGGGGCGCCGACGCCTCCTACAACGCCGATGTGGCCCGCCGGCTGCTCGGCGGCGAGACGGGGCCCGTGCGGGACGCCGTACTGCTCAACTCGGCGGCGGCGCTCGCGGCCCTGGAGCCGACGGACGGCACGCTGAACGAGCAGCTCGCGGCGGGGGTGGCCCGGGCGGCCCAGTCGATCGACTCGGGGGCGGCGCGGGCGGCGCTGGAGCGCTGGGTGGCGGCCAGCAACGCATGACGCCGCAAGGGCGCGGTCCGGATCGTGGACCGCGCCCTTGCGTCATGCGAGACGTATGGCAGGATGCTTCCCAAGGTCATGAGTGACAGCGATTACGGCCCCGGCCCGCTGTCCGGCAACCCTCCGTCCGTGGCGGGGTGCCCCGGGTGAAGACCAGGCCGCAGGCAGCGAGGTCTGTGGCAAGCGCGGACCCCCGCGGCGTCGTCGAACGCCGTGTCCCTGGGGTCCTGGTCCTCAAGGGAGCAGTCTCGTGAGCAAGCGAATGCGATAGGGCGTACCAGCCCCTTCTCCGGTCACCCTTTTCTCTTGCGGTGCTCCGCCCTGTGCTGCGTCGACGCACCGTTTTCGCCTGCCCGTACGGGAGTTCGCCATGTCTGTCGCCACCACTGCCGACCTGTCCCTCTGTGCCCCGTTGCCGGTCCTCGGCGGGGACGTCACCGTCCCGCTCGTCACCGGCGGTGAAGTCGGCTACGCCGCCCTCGACTACGCGGCCAGCGCCCCGGCGCTCCAGCGCGTCTGGGACGACGTGGCCGCGTACGCCCCGTACTACGGCAGCGTGCACCGGGGGGCCGGCTACCTCTCCCAGCTGTCCACCGACCTGTTCGAGAACAGCCGGACCGTGGTCCACGAGTTCCTCGACTGCCGGGACACCGACCAGGTCGTCTTCACCCGCTCCACCACCGACTCGCTCAACCTGCTCGCCGCCGCGCTGCCGGCCGGCTGCGAGGTGTTCGTCTTCGAGACCGAGCACCACGCCTCGCTGCTGCCGTGGAGCGACGCCCGCGTGACGTACCTGAACGCGCCCCGTACTCCCGCGGAGGCCGTGCGGACCCTGGAGCACGCACTCGCCGACCGCGACCCCTACGGCCCCGCGCTGGTCTGCGTCACCGGTGCGTCCAACGTGACCGGTGAACTGTGGCCGGTGAAGGAGCTCGCCGCCGCCGCCCACGCCCACGGCGCCCGCATCGTGCTCGACGCCGCCCAGCTGGCGCCCCACCACCCGCTGTCGGTACAGGAGTTGGACGTCGACTGGGTGGCCTTCTCCGGGCACAAGCTGTACGCGCCGTTCGGTTCCGGTGTGCTCGCCGGGCGGTCCGACTGGCTGCAGGAGGCGGAGCCCTACCTCGCGGGCGGCGGCGCCTCCCGGAAGGTCACGCGGCGGACCGACGGCGGGGTGGACGTCGAGTGGCACACCACCGCCGCCCGGCACGAGGCGGGTTCCCCGAACGTGATCGGCGTCTACTCGATCGCCTCCGCCTGCAAGGCGCTCACCGAGGCGGGGTTCAACACACTGGTCGCCCGGGAGCGGCACCTGATCGCGAAGGTCCGCGAGGGGCTCGCCGAGGTGCCCGAGGTCAAGGTGCTGTCCCTGTTCGGCGACGACGCGCCGCGGGTCGGTGTCATCTCCTTCGTGGTGGAGGGCTGGAACAGCTCGCACTTCGCCGCGGCGCTGTCCGCCGAGTACGGCATCGGCGTGCGCGACGGCCTCTTCTGCGCCCACCCACTGGTGCGCACCCTGCTGGGTGGCGACCAGCAGGACGTCGGCGAGTGCGGCGCGCCGGAGGCGAAGCCGGGGGAGAAGTCCCTCAACGCCATCCGCGTCAGCTTCGGCGCGGGCACTCCGGACGAGCACGTGGATCGGTTCGTGAGCGCCGTGAAGGAACTGGTCCGTGACGGTGCGCAGTGGAAGTACCGCACCGAGGACGGCCGTTGCGTGCCCGACCGCGGCTGACGCCCGTTCACGCCGCGAGACGCGTCCCCACCAACACCATCCGCAGCGTGCGTTCGGCCGCGTCGGCGAGGAACTCGCCGGCGCGGTCCAGCGCCTCCGGCAGCGGTACGGGCGCCGGAACGATCGACCCGTAGGCGTCCACGCCCGCTGCGGTGAGCGCGCGGACGCCGTGGCCGAGGGTGCCGGCGAGGGCGAGCACCGGCACGTGGGCGGCCCGGGCCCGGTGCGCCACCTCCGCCGGGATCTTGCCGCGTACGGTCTGGTCGTCGAGTGCGCCCTCCGCTGTGATCACCAGATCGGCGCGGGCGAGCCGTGCGTCCAGGTCGATGTGGTCGAGCAGCACGTCGAAGCGGGGCAGCAGGCGGGCGCCGAGCGCCGCAAGGCCCGCGCCGAGCCCGCCCGACGCGCCGGTGCCGGGGGCCGTGCGCAGATCGACGGAGGCCGGCAGCGCGGCGGTGAGGTGGGCGGCCCAGTGTTCCAGGGCCGCCGACAGCACCTCCACCTGCGCCGGGGTCGCGCCCTTCTGGGGGCCGAAGACCCTGGCCACGCCCTGCCGCCCGCACAGCACGTTGTAGGGGTTGCAGGCCACCAGGATCTCGGTGGCGCCGATGCGCGGGTCGAGGCCGGCAGGGTCGACCCGCGCCAGACGCCGCAACTCTCCTCCCTTCGAAGGCAGTTCCATGCCGTCGGCGTCGAGGAGGCGGACGCCGAGCGCCTGGAGCGCGCCCGCCCCGCCGTCGGAGGTGCCGGAGTCGCCGCAGCCGACCAGGATCCGCTTCGCCCCGGTGTCCAGCGCGGCGCGGATCAGCTCGCCCACCCCGTATGTGGTGGTGGCGCAGGGGTCCCGGCGGTCCGGCGGCACCAGGGCAAGCCCGGCGACGGCGGCCATCTCGACGACCGCGGTGCCGTCGCCGAGCAGGGCGAAGTGGGTGGGCACCGGGCTGCCGAGCGGGCCGGTGGCGACCCGCGGTACGAGCCGGCCGCCGGTCGCGGCGGCCAGCGCCTTTGCCGTGCCCTCGCCGCCGTCGACGAGCGGGATCAGATCGAGGTCGGCGTCGGGTGCGACCCTGCGCAGGCCCTCCGCGATGGCCTCCGCGGCCTCGCGGGCGGTCAGGGACTCCTTGAAACCGCTGGGTGCGACGGCGATGCGGAAGGGGGTACGGCTCATGGCTGGGTCTCCAGGAGGACGGGCACGCCGAGCAGCGGCCAGACGGCAAGGGCGAACAGCAGCACGACGGCGGCGCTGAGCGGCGCGAGCAGCGCGGACAGCCGCAGCAGGTCGCGGGGCGTGAAGGTGGGCACACCGTCCGGCGGGTCGGCGAAGAGCGCGACCGGCTTGGCGGAGGCAGGCAGGGTGTGACAGAAACCGGCGGCCGCGGTGGACGCGAGCGCGGCGGCGACCGGGTTGATTCCGGCGCCGACGGCGGCTGCCACCACCAGGGGGACGAGCACCGACGAGCGGGCGGAGCGGGACTGCAGGACAAGATGCGCGGCCGTGCTGACCACGACGATCACGGTGAGGAACAGCCAGGCCGGCAGGTCCCCGGGCAGCCCGCCCACCAGCCACCCGGCGGCTCCCGAGTCGGCGAGCGCCACCCCCATCGCCGTGGTCGCCGCCATGAACAGCAGCAGCGGCCAGGGCACCGTCCGCAGCCCGTCCTTCAGCCGTACGGTGCCGAGCGCGGGGGAGGCCGCCACCACCGCGCCGATCAACGCGACCACCGCGGGCGGTACCCCGTGCAGAGGCTCGCTGCACCACAGAGCCACCACCGTGCCCAGCAGCATCAGAGAGCGGGCCTCCGAGGTGGTCAGCGGGCCGGTCACCGGTGTGGGGGAGTGCTCCTGGAGCAGCGCGGCGGTGATTTTCACCGGTCCGCGCCGCTCGGCCCGCGAGGTCGTCGTCAACAGCACGATCTCCGCGGCCAGATGCGACGAGACGACGGCCAGCGGCAGGCCCAGCAACAGCCATTGCACGAAGCCGAGCCGCTCACCGGTCTGCTCCCACAGCACACCGACCGTGATCAGATGCGCCCCCGCCCCGATGAGGGTCGCGACGGCCGACAGCAGGACGACCGTGGGAAAGAGCAGTGCCAGCATCACCACCAGCCGCCGCCGGTCGGCCAGCGCCTTGGCGAGCGCGAGGAACACCGGCATGGCCAGCGCCGCACGGCCCGAGGTGGCCGGCACCGCGAACGCGGTGACGACCAGCGCGGCGGTGGTCAGATGAACCAACTGCCGTACTGTACGGGCCCCACTGACCAGGAACGCGGCCGCCCGCCCCGCGAGCCCGGTCCTCGCCACCGCGGCGGCGAGCACGAACGCGCAGATCAGCAGCCAGATCGTCGCGTCGCCGAGGGTGGCGAAGAGGGTGTCGGCACTGATCACCCCGGTCGCCGTCAGGGCCAGCCCCGCCCCCAGCGCCGTATAGGTGTCGTCGACGGGAGCGGCGATCCACACGCAGGTGGCGACGGCGAACACGGCCAGGGTGAACCGGGCTTCACCGTTCAGGGTGGGGAGCACGGTGGGGACGGCGAGCACGGCGCAGACACTGAGCGCCGCGCACAGCCAGACCGCCTGGCGGAGGGAGAGGGTCACGACGATCAGTCTCGGAGCCCGCCGTGAGGCGTCGATGAGCCTTCGATGAAGGAAAGTTCATCCGGATCGTCCTGAATCCGCCCTTCTACGGCATGCGATAGCCCATGCCCCGTACGGTCTCCAGCCGTGCCGCGCCGAGCTTCTTGCGCAGTGCCCGCACATACACGTCCACGATGTTGGAACCGGGATCGAAGTCGTACCCCCATACATGGGAGAGGATCTGCTCCCGGGACAGCACCTGTCCTGGATGGCGCAGGAACAGCTCGAGCAGTACGAACTCACGTGCCGTCAGGTCCACGGTCCGCTCGGACGCACGCGCCCGGCGGGTGCGCAGATCGAGGCTGAGGTCGCCGCTGCGCAGCACGGTCACCTCGGGGGCGCGGGCCGCGGTGCGCAGCCGCAACCGCACACGGGCGAGCAGTTCCTCGAAGCGGAACGGCTTGGTGATCCAGTCGTCGGCGCCGCCCTCCAGGCCCGCCACCGTGTCCCGTACCGAGTCGCGGGCCGTCAGCACGACGACGGGCAGTGTCACCCTCGCCTCGCGCAGCTCCCGCAGCACGGTGAAGCCGTCCCGGCCGGGCAGCCCGATGTCGAGCAGCATCAGGTCGAAGCCGCCCGTCACCGCGTAGGCGAGGGCGGTGTCCCCGTCGGCGGCGACCGTCGTGGTGAAGCCGCCCGCGCGCAGCCCCTTCTCGACGAAGGACGCGATCCGTTCCTCGTCCTCGGCGATCAGAATGCGGTTCACAGCGCTTCCTCCATGACGAGTACGAATGTGGCCCCTCCGCCGTCGGTGCGGCGCAGTTCGACCCGGCCGCCCCGGTGTCCCTCCGCGATGGCCCTGACGATCGACAGGCCGAGCCCGGCGCCGGTGGTGCGGGCGCCGCGGCGGGCGGTGCCCCGCCGGAACCGCTCGAAGATCACCTCGGCGTCCTGCTCCTGCACGCCGGGGCCGCTGTCGGCGACGTACAGCTCGACACCGCTGTCGAGTTCGCGTGAACCGATCCGTATCCGGGCGCCCGGGACGGTGTGCTGCACGGCGTTCTGGGCGAGCTGGACCATCGCCTGGGTGATGCGCTGCGGATCGAGCACGGCCTCGCGGTCGGCCACCTGGTCGAGCACCCAGTCCCGTTCGCCCAGGGCTCTCGCCTTCACGAAGACGTCGGCGGTCAGTTCGCCGAGCTGGACCGGCTCGGGGCGGATGAAGTCGGGCCGTTCGGCCTTGGCGAGCAGCAGCAGGTCCTCCACGATCCGGCTCATCCGGTCGAGCTCGTCGGTGACCAGCCGGATGGTCTCGCGCTGCTCGGCGGGGTCGTCGCCCATGACCTCCAAGTGCCCGCGCACGATGGTGATGGGGGTGCGCAGCTCGTGCCCGGCGTCGTCGACGAACTGGCGCTGGCCCGCGAAGGCCCGCTCCAGCCGGTCCAGCATGGCGTTGAAGGTCTCGGCGAGCGCGGCGATGTCGTCGCGGCCCCGGACGGGGATCCGCTGGGTCAGGTCCTGCTCGGTCAGCTGTTCCGCGGTCGCCCTGACCAGCCGTACGGGCGCCAGAATGCGGCCCGCGACCACCCAGCCGATCCCGGTCGTCAGCAGCAGCGCCACGGCGGAGATCACCAGCAGGGTGCGGAACGCGTCGTCGGCGATGGACCGCTCGTGGTCGGCGTGAAAGGCGACGACGAAGGCCGCCGGGCCCGCCGGTCCTGCGGAGTCGATGGGCACCTTCGCCCAGTGCACCTCGCCCTCCGGCCGGTCGAGGACGCCGGAGCGGGCCTTCGAGTCGAAGATCGCGGCGAGCAGGGCGCGGTCGGGGTGGAGCGCGACCGAGGCCCTTATGTCGCGGGACTGCCGTATGACGTGAAGGCCCTGCCCTGGCGGCCGGGTCAGACCCAGGAGCTCCTCGTCGGGGTCGGAGTACTGGCGCCGCAGAAAGACGTGGAGCAGTTTCGCCGGGTCGGTGAAGGTGCGGCCGGTGTCCGGGTCGACACCCTGGGGTACGAAGTTCGCGAACTCCTGGCTCTCCTGGGTGAGCAGCTGGTTGATCCGGTGGTCGATGTCCCTCAGCAGCAGGGAGCGGGTGGTCGTGGCCACTGCGGCGAGGGCCACTGTCATCATCAGCAGCAGCCAGAGCAGAATGCGGACCCGTGCGGAGATCCGGCGGTCAGTTCTCTTCACCGAGGTCGTCGTCGTCATCGTCGTCGGTGGCCGGGGGGCCGGGTACGACCGCGTCGGAGGTGGGCGCGGTGCTCGGCGGTGTACCGGCCGGCGTGCCCGAGGGTGTGCCGGCCGGGCTGCCCGTGGGCGGCGGAGCCGGACGTGGCGTGGCGTCCAGTTCCACGGCGGGCGGCACCCGGGGCGTCTCGGGTGCGTCGGTCAGGGCGTAGCTCGTCGCCGCGATGCCCAGGGGGATGGCGACGACGGCGGCGAGGGTCGCCATACGGTGGGTGAAGGTCATGCCGGTCATCCTCGCGCCGGGGCAAGGGCCCCGGATGAGGCCAAGATGAGGATTCCTTCATCTGGGGCCTCGGGCCCGTGGAGCCTTCGCCCGGCAGGGCCGGGGCTTCGCGAGCGGCCGGTATCGGGCACCGGCCCGCGAGCGCGATCGGGGGCGCCGCCTCTTGAGCTACGCGTCCAGGCCGATCGCGAACGCCGCCTCCAGGTCGTGCTGGGAGTAGGTGCGAAAGGCGACGTGGGTGTCGGTCGCCTCGACGCCCTGGATCTTGCTGATCCGGCCGGGGATCACATCCGCCAGGTCGTCGTGCCTGGCCACCCGGACCATGGCGATCAGATCGTAGGTGCCGGTGACGGAGAAGACCTCGCTGACGCTGTCCAGCGCGGCGATCGACTCGGCGATCTCGGGGATACGGTCGACGCTGGTCTTGATGAGCACGATCGCGGTGATCACGGCTGGCTTTCTCCCTCGGTCGCTGCAGATGGGTTCACTCTAGTCCCACGCCCGTAGCGGCCCCACGCGTAGACGAAGCCCGCCCCGAACCCCACCAGGTGTGCCAGATACGCGACGCCCGGCCCGCTGCCCGCACCCCTGGCCGCCAGCCACTGCAGGACGAACCAGAAGATCAGTACCGCCCAGGCGGGGAAGCGCAGCGGCAGGAAGAAGAGAAAGGGGAAGAGGCTGGTCACCCGGGCCCTCGGGAAGAGGAAGAGGAACGCCCCGAGCACGGCGGAGATGGCCCCCGACGCACCCACCAGGGTCTGCTCCGAGTGGTCGTTGACCGCCGAGTAGACGAGCAGCGCGAGATAGCCGGCCCCTGTGTAGAAGAGCGCGAAGCCGAGCCGGCCCATCCGCTCCTCGGCCATCGCACCGAACACGAAGAGGAAGAGCATGTTGCCGAGCAGGTGCAGCCAACTGCCGTGTACGAAAAGGGCGGTGAGCGGGGTGAGCAGGGCGCCCGGGGAGCCCGCCATCAGTTCGGCGGGGATCACCCCCCATTGTTCGAAGTACGCGGCTTGGGCGGCGAGCAGCCGGTCGCCGAGGCCGTACGAGAGGTTCAGACCGGAGACCGGACTGATGACGAAGATCGCGCAGCAGACCGCAATCAGGCCGTATGTCACGGCCGGACCTCTCACCGCGTTCCGGATCGCATGCCTGGCCGTGCCCCACCGACTGATCATGGACAGAGCATGGCTTAGCGGGACCGAACGGTACAGAGTGCCTCGCCGCGACATGGGGTACCCGCGAGGCCGTAGGGTTGCAGGCAGTACATCCGCAGTTCGACGGCGCACCGCGGCACCAGCATCCCGCACGACGAAAGAGGACGGCACGATGACGACGGTTCCCTCGCCGACCGCTGACACCCGGTGGCGCTGCACACTCTGCGGCAACCTCACGCGCTTCGACGTCACGCGCTCCTCGAAGGTCGTGGAATACGTCCATCTGGACCTGGCCGGAGAGCCGACCGTGGAGGAGCGCGAGGTCGTCAGTGAGACCATCGAGTCGGTCCGGTGCCGTTGGTGCAACGCGGTGGACCAGATCGAGCTGGTGGACAGGCCGGGCGCCGGCTCCTGAACGGAGCGGCCCGCATGGGTGGTAGGGGTGACGGATCGTGGAGCAGCCTGACAACGGCGCCGAGTCGGCCGGTGCGGCCGGCGACGCCGCCGAGGCGCTCGACCGCCCGCTGCCGGAAGGGGTTCGACGGCGGGTCGTCGCCCTGGTCTCCGACGCGTTCGGCGGCCTGACCGTCGCCGAACTTCCGGCACAGTTGCGCCAGTACGCCCGATTCACCCCCACCCGGCGCGCCAAGTTCGCAGGGAACGCGATGGCCGCCGCGCTGGAGAGCGACCCCCTCTTCCGCCAGCGCATCGGCGAACGTTTCGGCAAGGCCCAGCCCGAGCTGGCCGCGGCCCTCGAGTCCGGTGCACCGCCCGCCGCCGCCGACCCCGTCGACGTGGCGGCGGCCGCTTATGTGCTGCGTCCTCCCGGCTGGGTGAAGATGGTGGCCGCCGCGGGCGAGGAGGCGCTGCGGGCCGACGCCGAGCGCGCCGACGAGGCAGGCCGACGGGAGCTGGACCGGCTGCGCGAGGAACTGGCGGAGGCCCGCGGCCAGATCAGGAGCGAGACCGACCGCCTGCGGACCGAACTCGAGGGCGCCCGCAAGGAGAGCGAGTCGCTCCACCGCAAGCTGCGCAGCGCCCAGGCCGATGTGAAGCGGGGCGAGGCCGCCCTGCGGCGCAGGGAAGCGGAGATCGACGGCATCAGGGCCCAGGCCGCGGCCCAGGTGTCGGCCGCCGAGAGCGAGACACGGCGGCTCAAGGCGCGTCTGGCGGAGGCCGAGTCCGCCGTCGAGGCGGGCCGCCGGGCCGCCCGTGAGGGCCGTTCCATCGAGGACATGCGGCTGCGGCTGCTCCTCGACACGGTGCTGGACGCCGCACAGGGGCTGCGCCGCGAGCTGGCCCTGCCGCCGGCCGGTATCCATCCGGCCGACACGGTGGAGGCCGTCGAGCCGGGACGGATGTCGCCCAAGGACATCGCGGCCCGTGCGCTGTCCGAGACCGACCCCGCCCTCCTCGACCAGCTGCTGGCGCTTCCCCAGGCACATCTGGTCGTGGACGGCTACAACGTCACCAAGACCGGCTATCCGACGATGCCGCTGGAGAAGCAGCGGCTGCGGCTGCTGGGCGGGCTGTCCATGCTCGCCGCCCGTTCCGGTGCCGAGATCACCTGCGTCTTCGACGGGGCCGAACTGGCCGCGCCGGTGCTGCTGGCGCCGCCGCGCGGGGTGCGCGTGCTCTTCTCCAAGGCGGGTGTGACCGCCGACGAGCTGATCCGCCAGCTGGTGCGTGCGGAGCCGCCCGGCCGGCCCGTGGTGGTCGTCTCGACCGATCGCGAGGTGGCCGACGGTGTCGCGAAGGCGGGCGCCAGACCGGTCGCGTCCGCCTTGTTGCTGAAGCGGCTTTCGCGCGTCTCGTAGAGTCTGGCAACTCACACGGCATATGCCCGATTTGGCGTCAACGCAGGTGGGACGTTGCGTCAAGTAACCATTACTACGCGTGTGATGAGAGTAAAGAAACACCTCGCGGGGCGAGATTTTTCCTGCGAGGATTTGAACTGATCACAAGAAGGTCACTAGGGTCAGGCCTCGAACCTTCGCGCGGTTGATCGCCCATCCGGGGCGACAGCGAAGGAACCGCCTAGTTCGTGCAGTTCGCCCCATTTCCCCCGGGATCCGACGCGCGGACAGCCGGGGTTTCGACCCCCCACAGCCCGGTAGGCGGCTCGAGGAAGAAGGAGCTCGCCTTCGTGGCGTCCCACCGTCGTCCCAAGCAGCCGAGCCGCACCCGCGTGACCGTGCTCACCGCGACCGCCGCAGCCGCCGTCGCCCTGACCGCCCAGACCGCCCAGGCCGACCCGAAGCCGAGCAAGAGCGAGGTCAAGGAGAAGGTCGACAAGCTCTACGAAGAGGCGGAGAAGGCCACCGAGAAGTACAACGGGGCCAAGGAGCAGCAGGAGAAGCTCGACGAGCAGATCGACGCGCTGCAGGACAAGGTCGCCCGCGGGCAGGACGAGCTCAACACCCTCCGGGACAGCCTCGGTTCGGTGGCGAGCGCCCAGTACCGCACCGGAGGCATCGACCCCTCCGTGCAGCTCTTCCTCTCCGGCGACCCGGACACCTACCTCGACAAGGCCTCCGCGCTGGACCAGCTCGGCGCCAAGCAGACCGAGGCGATCCAGGAGATCCAGGCCAAGCAGCGCACCCTCGCGCAGCAGCGCCAGGAGGCCCAGAGCAAGCTCGGCGATCTGGCGGAGACCCGCAAGACCCTCGGCGACAAGAAGAAGGAAGTCCAGGGGAAGCTCGCGGAGGCGCAGCGGCTCCTCAACTCCCTGACCGCCGCTGAGCGCGCCGCGCTCGCCGCCGACGAGACCCGCGCCAACCGCGCGAGCGCCCGCGTGGACCTCGGCCCGGCCGTGCCCGCCTCGCAGCGCGCGTCCGCCGCCTTCGCCGCCGCGCAGTCGCAGATAGGCAAGCCGTACGTGTACGGGGCCTCCGGCCCCAACTCCTTCGACTGCTCCGGGCTGACCTCCTGGGCGTTCGCCCAGGCCGGTGTCTCCATCCCGCGCACGTCGCAGGCGCAGGCCAACGCCGGCACCCGGATCTACTCGCAGAGCCAGCTCAAGCAGGGCGATCTGGTCATCTTCTACGGCGACCTGCACCACGTCGGTTTCTACGCGGGCAACGGCCAGGTGCTGCACGCCCCGCGCAGCGGCGCCAACGTGCGCTACGAGTCGATCAACAACATGCCGTTCCAGTTCGGCGTGCGTATCTGACGGACGGTCGGACGGAGCGTTCGGCGGGACTTCACACCCGCCCGAACGGGGGAATTCCGTCCCTCCAGGCCGACCCGACGCCCCGCCGGTGACCTTGTGGTCTCCGGCGGGGCGTCACTTTGTATGCCTGGACGGGGCTTTGGCCACCTTGTGTTCACCCGGCTACTCTCTGCCGCGCATCGAACCCGGTTGCACGGAAGTCCCGTGCAACCGCTGCGGAAGTCCTGCGGAAGGGAGCGCGGCCCGTGGTTTCCCACCGCCGACCCTCACAGTCCGGCCTCACCCGGAGCGTCGCCCGTGGCACCGTCCTGTCCGCGGCTGCGGCCACCGCCGCCGCCCTCACGGCCGTACCGGCGGGAGCAGAACCGAGGGACACCGCCGAGGCCACCCGGGCCAGGATCGACCGGCTCCACCAGGAGGCGGAGCAGGCCACGGAGAAATTCAACAAGGCCGGTGAACACGTCGAACACCTCAACGAGCAGGTACGGCACGCGCAGGACAGGGTCGCCCGCAGCCAGGAGCGGATCAACCGGATGCGCGAAGCGCTCGGCTCCGTGGCGGGCGCCCAGTACCGGTCCGGCGGCATGGATCCCGCTCTCGCGTTGTTGCTGTCCAAGGACCCGGACAGCTACCTCGAGGCAGCGGCGACCCTCGACCGCATCAGTGAACGCCACACCAGCGCCCTCGCGGACCTCCGCCGCGAGCAGCGCGGCCTCGGCCAGGAGCGCGCCGAAGCCGCACAGGACCTCGCGGAGCTCGAACGCAGCCGCAGCGCCGTGGCACGCCACAAGCGGACCGTCGAACGCAAACTCGGCGAGGCCCGCCGGCTGCTGAACGCCCTGCCCGCCGAGGAACGGGAGGCGTACGACCGGGCCTCGCGCTCCAGCCGCGGTGAACTCCCCGACCTGTCCGGCCTCGTGGCAGGCTCACCGCATGCGGCCGCCGCGACGACGGCGGCCCGCAGCGTCGTCGGCCGCCCGTACGTGTGGGGCGCGAACGGGCCGTCCGGCTTCGACTGTTCCGGCCTCGTCCAGTGGTCGTACGCCCAGGCCGGTGTCGGCCTGCCCCGAACCTCCCAGGCACAGGCGCACGCCGGCCGGCGGGTGTCGCTGGCGGAGGCGCGGCCCGGCGACATCGTCACCTACCGCAGCGACGCGAGCCACGTGGGCATGTACGTGGGGAACGGGCAGGTGGTGCATGCGCCGTATCCGGGGGCGTCGGTGCGGTACGACCCGGTGGGGATGATGCCGGTGAACTCGGTGACGCGGGTGTAGCGCGGGCGGGGCTCCGGCCCCGCCGGGTTTCGCCGAGGGGGCCCGGGTCCTGGCGGGGGCCCTGGTGGTGGCCGGTTACGTACCATCGCAGGGTGATACGTCATGGGCGCCCGCGGCGCACGGTGGGGCTCGGGCTCGCCGTGCTGGTGGTCGCGTCCGCGTGCACCGCCGGGGACAGGCCCCTGGACCCGACCCTCGAGGAGATCCAGCAGACGCTGGACGCCCGCGCCGCCGCCGTGCTCGACCACGACCGCCCCGGCTATCTCGCCTCGCTCGAGCCCGGCGCGGCGTCGCTCCGGGCCGCTCAGGGCGCGGAGTTCGACAACCTCGCGGACGTGCCGCTGGCCTCCTGGGAGTACCGGATCAAGGGCCTGCGTCACAAAGGCTCTCAGGCCGTCGCGGACACCGAGCTGCGCTACCGCATCGCCGGTTACGACGCCGCCCCCGTCGTCGCCTCGCGCACGCTGGAGCTGACCGAGCGCGGCGGACGCTGGTACGTGACGGCCGACCGCCGCGGCGCAGGCGCCCTGCAGCAGCTGTGGCACCAGGGCGACGTGCGGGTCGTGCGGGGCAGCCGCAGCATCGTCCTCGGGGTCGGCCAGGACGAGAAGCGGCTGCGTGAACTCGCGACGGCCACCGACCGTGCCGTGCCGGCGGTGTCCAAGGCGTGGCCGGGCGAGTGGGCCGGCGCTCTGGTCGTGCTCGTACCGCCCTCCGTGGAGGCGATGGGCAGGCTGCTGGGCGCGCCGGCGGCCGGCTACAAGGGCATCGCGGCGGTCACCACCGGCGAGACGAACCCGAAGGACACCTCGCCCGCCGACCGGGTGGTCGTCAACCCGGAGGCGTACGGGCTGCTCGGCGACTTCGGGAAAGGGATCGTGCTCACCCACGAGGCCACCCATGTCGCGACCCGCGCCCACACCTCGCCGACGACCCCGATGTGGCTGTCGGAGGGCTTCGCGGACTGGGTCGCCTACCGCGGCACGGGCCGCACCGCCGGGGAGGCCGCGCCGGAACTGCAGGAGGCGGTCCGGGCGGGCGACGTGCCCGCCGTCCTGCCCGACGACCGCGACTTCACCTTCGGCGGGGACGCGGGCGCGACGGCCCGGGCCTACGAGGGCGGCAGGCTGGCCTGTGAGCTGATCGCCGAGCGGTGGGGCGAGAGGAAGCTCACCGCGTTCTACCGGTCCGTGGGCGAGGGCGAGCACCGGGACGGCGCGGTGGAGCGCGCGCTGAGCGAGGAGCTGGGCACGACGCCGGACGCGTTCACCGCGATGTGGCGGGGCTATCTGCTCGAGCGTCTGGGCCCGTAGCCCGCCCCCGGCCGGGCGCCGCCGTGACCGTCCGGCGCCACAGCCGCAGGCACGCGTCGAGCGTGGCGGCCACCAGCAGCCCGTTGCGCACCACGAGCAGCACGATGCCGAGCGGGTCGCTCGCCACCACGTGCGAGAACCACACCGGGAACTCCAGCAGCGTCACCCCCGTCGCCGCCAGCACCAGCGCGGCCGGCCGCACCATCACGGTCGCCCGGTGGACCAGGCACACGGCGGCGAGGCCGACCAGCCACACCATGTACTGGGGGCTGATCACCCGGCTCGTGGTGGTGAACAGCAGCACGGCCGCGAACGCCGCGTCGCACATCGTGGCGGCGTCGAACTCCTTGGCCCGGGCCCGCCACAACGCCAGCCAGCCGAGCGCCGCGAGCGACAGCGCGAGGGCCAGGCGGCTGACGAGCGGGACGTACGGACCGAGGAACTCGACGGACCCGTAGTTGAGCAGCACCTCGCCCTGCCAGCCGAAGTGACGTGCCACATGGAAGACGAGGGCCCCCAGCGACTCGATCTCGGTGCCGCGGTCGCGCTGGAAGGTGAGGAAGGCCAGTGCGCCGGGCATCGCCGCGGCCAGCACCAGGGCGGGCACGACCACCGTGACCGCCGCTGCGGCCCAGGAACGCCGGGTGACGCGCCCGCGCGGGGTGCCCAGGAGCACGAGCAGCGGCCACACCTTCAGCAGCGCGCCGAAACCCGCCAGCGCGCCCATCACGCCGGGCCGGCGGGCCGAGGCGAGGAGGGCGGCGACGGCGACGGCGGCCACCATGACGTCGTAGCGGGCGTAGACGGTGGGTCCGAGCAGCGGCACACCGGCGACCCAGGTCCAGGTGCCGCGCCGGCCGGTGCCGTGCCGCTCCGCGCGCAGGAGCAGCGCGAGGACCAGCAGGTCGCACAGCAGCGCGAGCGTGATGAAGGCGGAGGTGTAGCCGAGGCCGGGCAGCAGCCCCGGTGCGACGATCACGAGCGCGGCGCCGGGCGGGTACTGCCAGGTGACGTCGTCCAGTGGATACGTACCGGTGCGCAGCACCTCCTGCCAGCCCTGGTAGATCACCGAGACGTCGGTCGTGACGTCGGGGCCGGGACAGGTGAGGACGCCGAGGACCAGGAGCAGCAGCGCCGTCCTCGTCAGGACCCACACCGCGACGGGATGCCGGGCGCCGTTCGCCACCGCCATGGCCGTGTCGCCCCTTTCGTGCGGGAATGGGCGTTGCCATGATGCCGGGCCGGGCGGTTCCAAGGGCCGAGGCGGGGCCGTGCCGGGCCCCGGGCGGAGAGCGTTCGGTACTGTCGGCGGCGATGCACAAGACCTTGATCGTGACCAACGACTTCCCGCCCCGGCCCGGCGGCATCCAGGCGTTCCTGCACAACATGGCGCTACGGCTGGATCCCGGGCAGCTCGTCGTCTACGCCTCCACCTGGAAGCGCAGCCAGGAGGGCGTGGCGGCGACCGCGGCGTTCGACGCCGAGCAGCCCTTCACCGTCGTGCGGGACCGTACGACGATGCTGCTGCCGACACCCCGCGTCACCCGCACGGCGACCCGGCTGCTGCGCGAGCACGGCTGCGAGTCCGTGTGGTTCGGGGCGGCCGCCCCGCTCGGACTGATGGCGCCCGCGCTGCGCAAGGCCGGCGCCCGGCGACTGGTGGCCACCACGCACGGCCACGAGGCGGGATGGGCGCAGCTGCCGGCGTCCCGGCAACTGCTGCGCAGGATCGGCGAGGGCACGGACACGATCACCTATCTGGGTGAATACACGCGCTCGCGGATCGCTGCCGCGCTGACGCCGGCCGCCGCCGGCCGGATGGTCCAACTGCCGCCGGGCGTCGACGAGAAGACCTTCCATCCGGACTCCGGCGGCGACCTGGTCCGGCGCAGGCTCGGGCTGAGCGACCGGCCCGTGGTCGTGTGCGTCTCGCGGCTCGTGCCGCGCAAGGGGCAGGACACCCTGATCCGCGCCATGCCGGCGATCCTGTCGAAGGTGCCCGACGCGGTACTGCTGATAGTCGGCGGCGGACCGTACGAGAACGAGCTGCGGGGCCTCGCCGCGCAGACCGGCGTCGAGGGTTCCGTCCGGTTCACCGGAGCGGTGCCGTGGTCCGAGCTCCCGGCGCACTTCGGCGCGGGCGACGTCTTCGCCATGCCGTGCCGCACGCGCAGAGGCGGCCTGGACGTGGAGGGCCTCGGGATCGTGTACCTGGAGGCGTCCGCGACCGGACTCCCCGTCGTGGCGGGCGACTCGGGCGGCGCGCCCGACGCGGTGCTCGACGGCGAGACCGGCTGGGTGGTCCGCGGAGGTTCGGCGGAGGAGTCGGCCGACCGCATCGTCACGCTGCTCGAGGACGCGGAGCTGCGGAGGCGGATGGGGGAGCGGGGCCGGGCGTGGGTGGAGGAGAAGTGGCGCTGGGACCTGCTGGCGGAGCGCCTCAAGTCCCTCCTCTGAGCGACGTGTCCCCCAACCGGGGGCAGGCCCCGGGCCGGTAGCGGGCGCCGCGCGTGCCGGGGTGTCTCCCTCAGGGGTCGGCTTTCGCTCCGCGCATGAGGGCGTCAGCCGGCCGGCTCCGTGGGCGGGGGCAACGCCGGCCTCGCCGGGCGTACTTTCCCGAGGCCTGGCCAGGTGTCCCACCCGCGGCCGCCAGGCCGTAAGAGGGAGTACGAGGCGCGGAGTTCGGGGCGGGGCCCGACGGTACCGGCAGGTTCAAGACCCGTGGGGGCACGGGCCCGGGGGCCGGAGCCCCCGGGGTGGGGCGGCGGATCAGGCCTGGTAGATCGCTTCGATCTCGTCCGCGAAGTCCTTCGCCACCACATTCCGCTTCAGCTTCAGCGACGGCGTGATGTGCCCCGCCTCCTCGGTGAACTGCGACGGCAGAATGCGGAACTTCCGTACCGATTCGGCCTTGGACACCGCCGCGTTCCCGTCGTCCACCGCCTTCTGGATCTCGGCCTGCAGCTCCGCGTCCCCGCGCAGCGTCGCCGCCGTCGATCCGGCCGGCTTGCCGTTGTCCGCCGCCCAGCGGGCGAGGAACTCCTCGTCGATGGTGACGAGCGCGCCCACGAACGGGCGGCCGTCGCCGACCACCATGCACTCGGCGACGAGGGCGTGCCCGCGGATGCGGTCCTCGATCACGGCCGGCGCGACGTTCTTGCCGCCCGCGGTGACCAGTATCTCCTTCTTGCGGCCCGTGATGGCGAGGTAGCCGTCCTCGTCGAGGGTGCCGATGTCGCCCGTGTGGAACCAGCCGTCGGCCAGCGCCTCGGCCGTGGCCGCCTCGTTGTTCCAGTAGCCGGCGAAGATGTGCTCGCCGTGCAGCAGGACTTCGCCGTCGTCCGCGATCCGTACGACGGAGCCGGGCAGCGGCTGACCGACCGTGCCGATCTTCTGCCGGTCCCACGGGTTGAAGGCGGTCGCCGCGCAGGACTCGGTGAGACCGTAGCCCTCCAGGACGGTGAATCCGATGCCGCGGAAGAAGTGGCCGAGCCGTTCACCCAGCGGCGCACCGCCGGAGACTGCGTACTCGCCCCGGCCGCCCAGCACCGCGCGGAGCTTGCTGTAGACGAGCTTGTCGAAGACCTTGTGCTTGATTTTCAGGCCGAGCGGCGCTCCTGCGGGACTGCCGATGGCGCGGCTGTAGGCGATCGCCGTGTTCGCGGCCTTGTCGAAGATCTTGCCCTTGCCGTCCGCCTGGGCCTTCGCCCGCGCCGAGTTGTAGACCTTCTCGAAGACGCGCGGCACGCCGAGTATCAGCGTGGGCCGGAAGGAGGCCAGTTCCTCGGTGAGGTTCTTGATGTCCGGCACGCAGCCCAGCTTGATGGGCGCCATCACGGCCGCGAGCTCGACCATGCGGCCGAAGACGTGCGCGGCGGGCAGGAACAGCAGCACCGAACTGTCGCCGGTGCGGAACAGCGGCTTCAGGCGCTCGACCAGGTTTCCGCACTCCGCGAAGAACGCGCGGTGCGTCAGCACACAGCCCTTGGGGCGGCCGGTGGTTCCCGAGGTGTAGACGATCGTCGCCGGGTCGTCCGCCTTCGCGACCGCGCTGCGCGCGTCGACGACGGCGTCGGTGACGTCCGCGCCGGCCGCGGTCAGTTCGGCGATCGCGCCGTTCTCGATCTGCCAGACGTTGCGCAGTTCGGGCAGCGACCCGCGCACCGACTCCACGGCCGCGGCGTGGGCCCCGTCCTCGACGATCACGGCGGTTGCGCCCGAGTCACCGAGGATCCACTGCACCTGCTCCGCCGAACTGGTCTCGTACACCGGCACGGTGACCGCGCCCGCGCTCCAGATGGCGAAGTCGAGCTGGACCCACTCGTAGCGGGTGCGTGACATCAGGCCGACCCGGTCGCCCGGCTGGATACCGGCTGCGATCAGGCCCTTGGCGGCGGCCAGGACCTCCGCGAGGAACTGGGTGGCGGTGACGTCCGTCCATGTGCCGGCAACCTTGCGGCCCATGACTGCCACATCTGGATGCTGCGCGGCATTGCGTCGGATGAGATCCGTCAGGTTGCCGTCCGTGGGGACCTCGTACAGGGCCGGAAGGCTGAACTCGCGCAAGACTGCTGCTCCTCATCGGGCGCCGGTGCCACGGCTCTGTGTGACGCACCGGCTGCGGTCCAAGATCGGGCGGGTGCTCGGTGGGGGTGAGCACGACTGGACTGCCCGGACGTTACCCACGAGTACTCAGTTCCCGATAGGGGTTCCCGGCCAATGTTCCCTGCGTCACACGTCGCTGGCCGGACCTCGCGCAAAGTATTCCACTTCGCGGAGGCGCGGCGAGTAACCGCAGGTAAACCCCCTCTACCCAGCTGTCAGCAGCGCGTTCTAGGGTGCTCGTCATGCGAGGGATGCGAGTCAACGTGGTCAGCGACGTGCACGGCAATGCAAAGGATCTCGCCACGGCGGGCGACGGCGCAGACGCCCTCATCTGTCTCGGTGACCTGGTGCTCTTCCTGGACTACGCCGACCACTCGCGCGGCATCTTCCCCGACCTGTTCGGCGTCGAGAACGCCGACCTGATCGTGGAGTTGCGTACCGCCCGCCGATTCGAGGACGCCCGTGAACTCGGCCGCAGGCTCTGGGCAGAGCTCGCCGTCGACAAGGCGACCGCCATCGAGACGGCGGTACGGCGCCAGTACGCCGAAATGTTCGCCGCCTTCCCGACGCCGACGTACGCCACCTACGGCAATGTCGACATCCCGGCTCTCTGGCCCGAGTACGCCCGACCCGGTACGACCGTCCTCGACGGCGAGCGCGTCGAGATCGGCGGCCGCGTCTTCGGTTTCGTCGGCGGCGGACTGCGCACCCCGATGCGCACGCCCTACGAGATCTCCGACGAGGAGTACGCCGCCAAGGTCGAAGCGATCGGCGAGGTCGACGTGCTGTGCTCGCACATCCCGCCCGACGTGCCCGAGCTGACCTACGACACCGTGGCCCGCCGCTTCGAGCGCGGCAGCCGCGCGCTGCTGGACGCCGTCCGGCGCACCCGGCCCCGGTACGCGCTGTTCGGCCACGTCCACCAGCCGCTCGCCCGCCGGATGCGGGTCGGCGCGACGGAGTGTGTGAACGTCGGCCACTTCGCCGCAGCCGGGCGGCCCTGGTCGCTGTCCTGGTGACGCGGGGCCCGCACGGACCGGCGGGCGGGGCGCGATAGCCTGCACCCCACACACTTGCCCGGTCCGTACCGCACTGTGAGGAGCCGCAGCGATGGCGGAACACACCAGCTCGAGCATCACGATCGATGCGGCGCCGGCAGAGGTCATGAGGGTCATCTCCGACTTCGCCCGCTACCCGGAGTGGACCGGCGAGGTGAAGGAGGCGGAGGTCCTCGCCACCGGCGCCGACGGCAGGGCCGAACAGGTCCGTCTCGTGCTGGACGCGGGCGCGATCAAGGACGACCACACGCTCGCGTACACCTGGCACGGCGCCGACGAGGTCAGCTGGACCCTCGTCAAGTCGCAGATGCTGCGTGCCATCGACGGCTCGTACCGGCTCGCGCCGGCCGGCGGCGGCGACCGCACCGAGGTGACCTACCAGCTCACCGTCGACGTCAAGATCCCGATGCTCGGCATGATCAAGCGCAAGGCCGAGAAGGTCATCATCGACCGTGCGCTCGCCGGTCTGAAGAAGCGCGTCGAGAGCGGCGCCGGCGCCTGATGCGCAGGGTCCTCGTCACCGGCCTCGGCGGCGCGGGCCGCACCACCGTCGCCGCCGCCACCGCGCTGTCGTGCGCCCGCGGCGGCAGGCGCACCCTCTTTCTCTCCGCCGACCCCGGTGAGGTGCTCGGCGGCCCGGTCACCGCGCCCCTCGGCGCACCGGAGGGGATCGGCGGCAACCTGTGGGCCGCCCGCGTCGACGCCGGCGCGGACTTCCGCGCCGAGTTCCTCGACCTCCAGGAGCGCGCTTCCGCGGCGCTCGACCTGCTGGGCGCTGCCCGGCTGGAGGACGAGGAGCTGACCTCGCTGCCCGGCAGCGACCAGTTCGCGCTGCTGCGCGCGCTGGTGCTCACGGCAGGCGGCGACTGGGACGTGGTCGTCGTCGACATGCCGCCGCTGCCGGAGACGATCGCACTGCTCGCCCTGCCCGGGGAACTGCGCCGCTATCTGCGCCGGCTGCTGCCGCAGGAACGCCAGGCCGCCCGCGCGCTGCGTCCCATGCTCGCCCAGCTCGCCGGCGTCCCCATGCCCGCGCAGTGGCTGTACGAGACCACCGGCCGCTGGGACACCGAGCTGGCCGGCGTGCAGTCCGTGATCGAGTCCCGTGGCACGACGCTGCGTGTCGTCGCCGAACCGGGCCCCCGGTCCGCCGCCGCCCTGCGCTCCGCCCGGACCGGGCTGGCGCTGCACGGGCTGCGCGTCGACGCGCTCGTGGCCAACCGGAACCTGCCCCAGGACCCGGCGGACCCCTGGCTCGCGGGCCTGCTCGCCCAGCAGGAGAAGTGCCTGCACGAGTGGTACGGCTCCTGGGCGCCGGCCACGCCCCTGTGCCGGGTACCGCACCTCGGGCGCGACCCCCAGGGCCTCGACGACCTGGCGCTGCTCAACGCGGAGCACGGCCCCGTCGGCGACGGGCCGCGCGGAGGCCTTGCCGCCGCAGCCGGCCCCGCAGCGGACGGCGACGAACTCCGCGCGGACCCGCCCGGCAAGCAGTACGCCGAGGGCGACCTCTTCGTGTGGGAACTGGAGCTGCCCGGCGCCGTCAAGGAAGAGCTCTCCCTGGTCCGCCGAGGGGATGAACTCCTGATCGACGCGGGGGCCTTCCGCAGGATCCTGCCGCTGCCGTCCGCGCTCCGCCGCTGCACCGTCGCCGGGGCAGGACTCACGGACGGCGTGCTGAAGGTCCGCTTCACGCCGGACCCGGCACTGTGGCCGCGAACCCACTGAACGGTGTACCGCCGTTCGGGTAACGTCGTGTGCACAACCCCTTGAAACCACCGAAAAGGCCCCAGGAGCACGTCATGAGCGAAGCGACAGAGCGCCCCGACGCCGACGCCTGGGCCACCGCCTGCGAAGAGGACCTCCAGCAGGAGCAGGCCCGCCGTCGCGCGCAGTACGGCCCACCGCCGGCTTCGGCCGCCGAGGAGTTCCGCAAGCTCTTCGACGTCGTCGCGGACAAGCTCTCCTCGTTCCAGTCCTCGCTGCCGGGCATGGCCGCACAGAGCGCCGTGCAGCAGTTCGTGAACCAGGCCAAGTCCGCCGTCGAGCCCGTCATCGAACGAAACCCGCAGGTCTTCGACCATCTCGCGGCCGCCGGCGACGAACTGCTCGCCGCCTACCGGTCCGCCGTGGAAGGCCACGAGCGCCGCTGGACCCAGCGTCCGTCCGGCACGGGGGACCTCAAGGACGCCGACGACCCGCGCGACGAAGGCCCCGGACCGAGCGAGCACATCGACCTGGACTGACCAGGCGATGCCCGGCCTCGGGTACGGTTGGCCATAGCGGGGCTCGACCGAATACTGAGGGACACATGGGACTCACCATCGGCGTCGACATCGGCGGCACGAAGATCGCGGCGGGAGTGGTCGACGAAGAGGGCGCCATTCTCGAGACGCACACCGTGCCCACCCCGTCGACTCCCGAAGGCATCGTCGACGCGATCTGCTCTGCCGTCGCGGGAGCCGGCCAGGGGCACGACATCGAGGCCGTCGGCATCGGCGCCGCCGGATACGTCGACGACAAGCGCGCCACGGTCCTCTTCGCGCCGAACATCGACTGGCGCCACGAGCCGCTCAAGGACAAGGTCGAACAGCGCGTCGGCCTGCCCGTCGTGGTCGAGAACGACGCCAACGCCGCCGCCTGGGGCGAGTACCGCTTCGGTGCCGGTCAGGGCCATGAGGACGTCATCTGCATCACCATCGGCACCGGCCTCGGCGGCGGCATCATCATCGGCAACAAGCTGCGCCGCGGACGCTTCGGCGTGGCCGCCGAGTTCGGCCACATTCGGGTCGTCCCCGACGGGCTGCTCTGCGGCTGCGGCAGCCAGGGCTGCTGGGAGCAGTACGCCTCCGGCCGCGCCCTCGTCCGCTACGCCAAGCAGCGTGCCCACGCCACGCCGGAGAACGCGACGGTGCTCCTCGGCCTCGGCGACGGCACCACCGAAGGCATCCAGGGCAAGCACATCAGCGAGGCCGCCCGCCAGGGCTGCCCGGTCGCCGTCGACTCCTTCCGGGAGCTGGCGCGCTGGGCCGGCGCCGGCCTCGCCGACCTTGCCTCGCTGTTCGACCCGTCGGCGTTCATCGTGGGCGGCGGCGTGTCCGACGAGGGTGACCTCGTGCTCGACCCGATCCGCAAGTCCTTCCGCCGCTGGCTGATCGGCGGCAGCTGGCGCCCCCACGCCCAGGTTCTCGCCGCGCAACTGGGTGGCAAGGCAGGTCTGGTGGGCGCGGCGGACCTGGCACGCCAGGGCTGACACACCGTACGCCGGGTGCCCGCCGCGTCCTTTGAGGATCGCGGCGGGCACCGACGTATCTTGCTCCCATGCCGATCACCGCACTGCCCAAGTCCCGCACCGAGCCGGACGGTTCAGCCGTGATCCGGGTCCTGAGCTACAACATCCGCTCCCTGCGCGACGACGAGGAAGCACTGGCGAGAGTGATCCGCGCGTGCAGGCCCGATCTGGTGTTCGTGCAGGAGGCGCCGCGCTTCTTCCGGTGGCGCAAACACGCGGCACGGCTGGCCGCAGAGACCGACCTGGTGATGCTCTCCGGCGGCGCGACGGCGGCGGGACCGCTGCTGCTGTGCTCGCTGCGGGCCACGGTCGAACGGACCGAGGACGTGCTGCTTCCCCTCACGCCCGGCCTGCACCGTCGAGGCTTCGCCACGGCGGTCGTACGGTTCGGCGGCGCCCGGGTCGGGGTCGTCAGCTGCCATCTGAGCCTGCAGACGGACGAGCGCCACGCACAGGCGGGGATGCTGCTCGACCGGGTGGAGGCGATGGGCGTTCCGCACGCGATCGTCGCGGGCGACATCAACGAACGGCCGTCCGGGCGCAGCTTCCGCCGCCTGGCGGCGGAGCTCCAGGACTGCTGGGCGGTCAGCCCGTGGGGAGCGGAGCACACGTCGACGGCGCTGGATCCGCACCAGCGGATCGACGCGGTCTTCGCGACGAAGGGGGTGGAGGTGCTGGGGTGCGGTGTGCCGCGGGGGCTGACGGGCGTCAGCGAGGGGGACCTCCGCGCGGCGACGGACCACCTGCCGGTGCTGGCGGCGCTGCGGCTGCCGGCGACGTAGGGGCGCTGCGCGGGGTTCTTTCCCCCACCCCGCCCCTTCCCGAACCGGGGCTCCGCCCCGGCCCCGGTACCGCACTCCGTGCGGTGTCC
>NZ_JBEXRZ010000079.1:0-32230 GCF_040613325.1 Streptomyces sp. NPDC006283
GGTGAGGCGGGACTCGATTCCGTAGATCATGCGGGGATCGTCGCACGGGGAGTCCCGGCGTGGTCAACGGGTTTTCGCGGGCGACCGTCGTCCTGGCGAGGGAGCGGCAGCGCGCTCCTGCAAGGGTGCTGCCGCACGGGTCACCGGACCGCAGCGGAATGACACCGTTGTCCGCACCTGGGTTCCGGGCCGAGCCGTGCCGAGGCCTTGAGTGTCTGTCGAGCATCTGTGCGACGACCGGTGAGGCTCCTGACGCGGTCAGCGCTCGCGGACCTTCCGGGCCGGGGACGACCGCCCGTATACGACCCGGTCCTCGATCGCGGTCGGGCGGCGGCCTCGTCGTCATACCGGTGGACGTCGAAGGCGCCCTCGCGCTGCTCGAGCCGCTGCCCCAGCGGGGCAGCCGCCGCGGCCGGCCCCGGGGGCGCATTCCTCGGCGCCGTACGGGCGCGGAGCCAGGCTAAGGCCCACATGGCCGGCGCCATCACGGCCGGGACCAGGATCATCACCGCGATCATGTGACGCGTCGGCGTAGGGGACTCAAGGAGCTTCCTGCGCAGCAAGGAGCAGCTGAACGCGGCCATCGCCGACGCGGCGTTCAGCTGAATCCGCACCGCGTTCGCGGAGGCCGCGGAGACGCCCGCCGCCCACCCCCGACGTGCTGCTCAGGCGGGTGCTGCGCCGCATGCCCGTGGAGGAGGCGCTCTTCGGGGACGTCCGTGGGGAGGTCCTCGAGCGGGCTGTCCGCCCTGATGTCCATGCGGGATCCCAAGATCAGTTAACGCGCCGGAAAAATCTGCGCCCTAACGTTCAACCCCTGGTCGTGAGATACCCGCGGGCTGGTCAACGAAGTGTTGAAGCGCGCTACGGTCCATCGCGCCCATACGGTTACGGCCGGACGACAGTGAGGTGGACGCGTGCAACTCTCCCCGCACGAGCAGGAACGCCTGCTCATTCATGTGGCCGCCGACGTGGCCGAGAAGCGCAGGGCGCGCGGGGTGAAGCTCAACCACCCCGAGTCCGTCGCCCTCATCACCTCGCACATCCTCGAGGGCGCCAGAGACGGCCGCACCGTCGCCGAACTCATGGCGTCGGGGCGCAAGGTGCTCACCCGCGACGACGTCATGGAGGGCATCCCCGAGATGATCCACGACGTCCAGGTGGAGGCCACCTTCCCCGACGGGACCAAGCTCGTCACCGTCCACGACCCGATCGTCTGAGAGGCGGGGCGCATGATTCCTGGAGAGATCCTCTTCGGCGACGGGCCGATCCGCCTCAACGAGGGCCGCGAGACCAGTCGCCTCACCGTCGTCAACGCCGCGGACCGCCCCGTGCAGGTCGGCTCGCACTACCACTTCGCGGAGGCCAATCCCGGCCTCGACTTCGACCGCTCCGCGGCCCGGGGCAAGCGGCTGAACGTCGCCGCCGGCACCGCCGTGCGCTTCGAGCCGGGAATCCCCGTCGAGGTCGAACTCGTGCCGCTCGCCGGGCGCCGGATCGTCGCCGGGCTGCGGGGAGAGACCGGGGGGCGGCTCGATGGCTGAACTCCACCGCGCCGTGTACGCCGATCTGTTCGGCCCCACCACCGGCGACCGTATCCGCCTCGCCGACACGGACCTCCTTGTCGAGATCGAGGACGACCGTTCCGGTGGGCCCGGGCGCGCCGGTGACGAGGCGGTGTTCGGCGGCGGCAAGGTCATCCGCGAGTCGATGGGACAGTCCCGGACCACGCGGGCGGAAGGCGCGCCCGACACCGTGATCACCGGCGCCGTGATCATCGACCACTGGGGGGTCGTCAAGGCCGACATCGGCATGCGCGACGGCCGGATCTGCGGCATCGGCAAGGCGGGCAACCCCGACACCATGGACGGTGTCCATCCCGACCTCGTCATCGGCCCCGAGACCGAAGTCATCGCCGGCAACGGGAAGATCGTCACCGCCGGAGCCATCGACGCGCACGTCCACTTCATCTCGCCGACCGTCGTCGAGCAGGCGCTCGTAACCGGCGTGACCACCCTCGTCGGCGGCGGGACGGGACCGGCCGAAGGGACCAAGGCGACCACGATCACGCCCGGCCCGTGGCACCTCGCCCGGATGTTCGAGGCGCTGGAGACCTACCCCGTCAACATCGGCCTGCTCGGCAAGGGCAACACCGTCTCCCGCGACGCCATGTACTCCCAACTGAGGGGCGGCGCCCTCGGATTCAAGATCCACGAGGACTGGGGGGCGACCCCCGCCGCCATCGACGCCTGCCTGACCGTCTGCGACGAGACCGGCGCACAACTCGCCATCCACACGGACACGTTGAACGAGGCGGGCTTCGTCGGCGACACCCTCGCGGCCATCGCGGGCCGCACTGTCCACGCGTACCACACGGAGGGCGCGGGCGGCGGGCACGCTCCCGACATCATCACCGTCGTCTCCGAGCCGCACGTGCTGCCCAGCTCGACCAACCCGACCCGGCCGCACACCGTCAACACCATCGAGGAACACCTCGACATGCTGATGGTCTGCCACCACCTCAACCCGGCCGTGCCCGAGGACCTCGCCTTCGCGGAGTCACGTATCCGGCCCTCCACGATTGCCGCGGAGGACGTCCTGCACGACCTCGGTGCCATCTCGATCATCTCCTCCGACTCGCAGGCCATGGGACGCGTCGGGGAAGTGGTCATGCGCACCTGGCAGACCGCGCACGTGATGAAGAAGCGCAGGGGCCCGCTCGCGGGCGACGGGCGCGCCGACAACCACCGGGCACGTCGCTATGTCGCCAAATACACGATCAACCCCGCGGTCGCACAAGGGCTGGACGGGGAGATCGGCTCGGTGGAGACCGGCAAGCTCGCCGACCTCGTTCTCTGGGAGCCGGCGTTCTTCGGCGTGAAGCCCCAGCTGGTACTCAAGGGCGGACAGATCGCGTACGCGCAGATGGGCGACGCCAACGCCTCGATCCCCACGCCTCAGCCGGTGATGCCGCGGCCGATGTTCGGCGCGCTGGGGCGTGCCGCTGCCCGCAGTTCGTTCAACTTCGTCGCCCCGGCGGCGATCGAGGACGACCTGCCGGGGCGGCTCGGCCTCGACAAGAGGTTCGTCCCCATCAGGAACACCCGGCGGGTGACGAAGGCGGACATGCGCGAGAACGACGCCATGCCGCGGGTGGAGGTCGACGCGGACACGTTCTCCGTGACGATCGACGGCGAAACGGTGGAGCCCGCTCCCGCCGCCGAACTGCCCATGGCCCAGCGGTACTTCCTCTTCTGATGCGGCAGGTGGATCCGATGCGCCCGATGTCGCATGCCACACAGGGGATGCCGCATGCCGTACGAAACGCGGCGTCATGAGCAGCGCCGCGCTGCTCGTGCTCTGTGACGGGCGGTTCCCCGCCGGCGGGCACGCGCACTCCGGTGGCGTCGAGGCCGCGGTGAAGGCGGGGCGTGTCCAAAACGCCGACGACCTGGCGAGGTTCTGCCGCGGCCGGATGCACACCACGGGGCTCACCTCCGCCGGACTCGCCGCCGCGGCCGCCCTCGGGCACGACCCCGTGAGCCTTGACGCCGCCGCGGACGCACGCACGCCGTCGCCCGCATTGCGGGCCACTGCCCGCAAGCTGGGCAGGCAGCTGCTCCGCGCGGCGCGGGCGGCCTGGCCGGGCAGCGAACTCGACGCGCTCGCGTCGGCGTTCCCGCGCGGAACGCACCAGCCGATCGTCCTCGGCACCACGGCCCGCGCGGCGGGCCTCGGTCCCGTCGACGCCGCGCACTGCGCGGTCTATGAGGCGGTCGGCGGTCCCGCCACGGCGGCGGTGCGTCTGCTCAGCCTGGACCCGTTCGAGGCGACCGCCGTCCTCGCCCGCCTCGCCCCCGAGATGGACGAGGTCGCGGCACGGGCGGGCGCCGCCGCGCGCGAGGGAGTCGAGGGCCTTCCGGCCGCATCGTCCCCCTTGCTCGACATCACCGCCGAGCAGCACGCCGCGTGGCCCGTCCGCCTCTTCGCGTCATAGACCCCGTCCTGGAGCCCGGTTCGGGAGCCCCCGTCCCGGGCCCCGTTCCGCAGTTCCGTCCAAGAACCCGGCCCCGAGCCCCCGACCACCAAGGAGCCGCACCCGCATGCACCTCGACCACATCCGTCACGACGCCCCCGCCGCCGTCGGCGCCGACGCCGCGCGCCCCGACGGCACCCGGCGTGCCCTGCGGATCGGGCTCGGCGGACCCGTAGGCTCCGGCAAGACCGCCACCGTGGCCGCCCTGTGCTCGGCGCTGCGCGACAGGCTCTCCATCGCGGTCGTCACCAACGACATCTACACCCGTGAGGACGCCGAGTTCCTGCTGCGCCATGCCGTCCTGCCGCCCGAGCGCATCCAGGCCGTCGAGACCGGCGCCTGCCCGCACACCGCCATCCGCGACGACATCTCCGCCAACCTCGAGGCCGTCGAGGACCTGGAGGACAGCGTCGGCCCGCTCGACCTGATCCTCGTCGAATCCGGCGGTGACAACCTCACCGCCACCTTCTCCAAAGGCCTCGTCGACGCGCAGATCTTCGTCATCGACGTGGCGGGCGGCGACGACATCCCCCGCAAGGGCGGCCCCGGCGTCACCACCGCCGACCTGCTCGTCGTCAACAAGACCGACCTCGCGCCGTACGTCGGCTCCGACCTCGCCCGCATGGCCGACGACGCGAAGGCGCAGCGCGGAGAACTGCCCGTTGCCTTCACGTCGTTGCGCGAGAACGACGGCATCGCACCCGTCGCCGACTGGGTGCGGGCACAGCTTGCCGCCTGGACCGCCTGAGCACCGGATGAGCGTCCACGCCACGGCGCGCATCGTCGCCGACCGCACCGGCCTGCCCGTCCTCACGAGCGACGGACCGCTCGCGCTGCGCCGTACCCGCTCCACAGGACCGCACCAACGGGTCACCGTCGTCGGCGCCATGAGCGCGCCGCTCGGCGGTGACCGGCTCGCCGTCGAGGCCGACGTACGTGACGGCGCACGGCTCACCGTCGACGCCGCCGCCGCCACGATCGCCCTGCCCGGACCGACCGGGGAGCACGCACGCCACGACGTCACCCTGAGCGTCGGCGAGGACGCCGAACTGCACTGGCTTCCCCAGCAGTTGATCGTGGCACGCGACAGCGACCTGGGTATGCACACCCGGGTCCGGCTTGCGCCGACCGCCCGGCTCGTGCTGCGCGAGGAGCAGATCCTCGGGCGTCACGGGGAGGAGCCGGGAACCCTCACCTCGCGCCTCACCGTCCACCGCGCGGGCCGTCCTCTGCTGGACACCGAGCTCGCCTGCGGCCCCGGAGCACCCGGCGGATGGGACGGCCCGGCCGTGCTCGCAGGCCACCGGGCCGTGGGCCAACTCCTCGTCGTGGACCCCGCATACGAGGGCCGGCCTGCCGAACCACGGCCGCTGGGCGCAACCGCGGCGCTGACTCCGCTCGCCGGCCCCGCCGTTCTGGTGACCGCGGTGGCGGCGGACGCCCTGGCCCTGCGGCGCGTACTCGCCGACGCCCAGCAGGGCTTGCTCGCCCGGCTGCACCGGTGAGCGGACCTGCCGCACCGGTTTCCGTTCGGTAAAGAACACCTGTACGGGCTGTCGCCCGAGCCCCTGGAGACGGAAAGATCCCCCGGACGACACGACCACAGCAGGGGGAGTTTCCACGTGAGGCGCACAGCAGTGCTCGGCTCGGCCGGCACGCTCATCGCGGGCACGCTCATCGCGGGCGCGATAGCGGCCCCGGCGGCGACCGCGGACAGCGGCGACCGGGGCCGCGACCACGGCCGCTCGGAGGCGCACGGTGTCCGGCTCGCCGCGGAGCGGGCCGCGAAGAAGGGCATCGACTGGGCGGACTGCCCGGCGGACTGGGGGCTTGCCAAGCCCATCCGGTGCGGCACGGTGAGCGTTCCGCTCGACTACGCGCGCCCGAACGGCAAGCAGATCAAGCTGGCTGTCGACCGCATCGGCAACACCGGCACCGAGGCGGAGCGCCAGGGCGCCCTCGTCTACAACCCCGGCGGCCCCGGCGGCTCCGGTATGCGTTTCCCGACCCGGGTCACCGGTAAGAACCCGGTCTACGCCGACATGGCCAAGGCCTACGACTTCGTCGGCTTCGACCCCCGGGGCGTCGGCCACTCCACGCCCATCTCGTGCGTGGACCCGCAGGAGTTCGTCAAGGCTCCGAAGCCCGACCCGGTGCCCGACAGCGAGGCCGACAAGCGCGCCCAGCGCAAGCTCGCCGCGGAGTACGCCGACGGATGCGCCGAGCGCAGCGGCTGGATGCTGCCGCACATGACCACACCGAACACCGCGCGCGACCTGGACGTCATCCGTGCCGCCCTCGGTGAGAAGAAGCTCAACTTCCTGGGTGTCTCCTACGGCACCTACCTCGGCGCCGTGTACGCGACCCTGTTCCCGGGCCACGTCCGGCGGATGGTCGTCGACAGCGTGGTCAACCCGTCGCGGGAGAAGATCTGGTACCAGGCCAACCTGGACCAGGACGTCGCCTTCCAGATGCGCTGGAACGACTGGAAGGCGTGGGTCGCGAAGAACGACGCCACGTTCCACATCGGCGACACGCCGGACAAGGTCGAGCAGCAGTGGGTGAAGCTGCGGGCCACCGCCAAGAAGGAACCGCTCGGTGGCGTCGTCGGCCCGGCCGAGCTCATCGGCTTCTTCCAGAGCGCGCCGTACTACGACTCCGCCTGGGTGCCCGTCGCCCGTACCTGGAGCAAGTATCTCGCCGGTGACACCCAGGCGCTGGTGGACGCGGCCGCGCCCGACCTGTCGGACACCGCGGGCAACATCTCCGCGGAGAACGGCAACGCCGTCTACACGGCGGTCGAGTGCGCCGACGCCAAGTGGCCCACCAGCTGGAAGAAGTGGGACCGCGACAACACCAGGCTGCACAAGGACCACCCGTTCATGACGTGGGCCAACGCCTGGATGAACCTGCCGTGCGCCACCTGGTCCGCCAAGCAGCAGACGCCGGTGGAGGTGAGGACCCGCAAGGGCCTGCCGCCGGTGCTGATCGTGCAGTCCGAACGTGACGCCGCCACCCCGTTCGAAGGCGCCGTCGAGCTGCACGAGCGGCTCAAGGGCTCGCGCCTGATCGTGGAGAAGGACGCCGGTTCGCACGGTGTGACCGGCCTGGTCAACCCGTGCGTCAACGAGAGGGTCGACGCCTACCTGCTCAGCGGCGAACTGGACGGTCGCGACGTGATGTGCGAGCCGCACGCCACGCCGAAGCCGTAATACAGGCAGCGGCAGACGGGGAAGGGGCGGCCGGAGGTACGGCCGCCCCTTCCTTCGTGTGCCGTCAGCCGCCGGACCTGTGCTGCTTCAGCCAGGCGTCCTCGTCCGGGTAGTTGAACAGGGCGTCCCGACCGTAGTTCTGCGCCATCTTCGGAAAGGCCTCCGTCCACTCACGGCCGTGCAGCTGCGCGGCCAGCCACTCCACCGTGGCCGGCAGCGACTCCTCGTACGTGGTGACGGCCCTGTACCCCAGCTCCCGCTCCGCGGCGCTCATGTCGTACACCACCGGGTGCGCTCCGGACCACGGCGTCTCGCCGACCGAGTGCGAAGGGGGCGGCCCGTCGATCAGGACGGTCTCGGACCGGTGGCCGAGCACCGCGTCGATCGCGTCGCCGATCGCGGAGACCGTCGGCGCCTCGGGGTCGCCCGCGTTCAGTACGCGAGAGCCCGGCCGCAGCGCCGCCAGCCGGATCAGTTCGGCCACATTGGACACGTGCACGGGATGGAACCTGCTGAGGCCGCCGTACGCCAGCACACGCACCGGCCGGCCGTCCAGAGCCCGCTTGACGAAGTACAGTTCCCGCGGCGTGCGGCAGTAAGGTCCGTGGATCGCGCCCGCCCGCAGCAGGGTGACCGGCAGCTCGTCACCGGCCGTCAGCAGATCCCGCTCCAGCGCCACCTTCCTGGTGCCGTACGTCGAGTCGCCGGGCGCCACCGTGGACTGGGTCTCGGGGATGGGCACCGGGCAGTGCGGAAAGCCGTCGGGGAGGCCCTGGGTGTCGAAACTGCGACCGTGGTCGTCCTCGTAGACCGCGCCGCTGGAGACGACGACGGCCGAACCGACCCGGTCCGCGAGCGCCCTCAACTGGCGTGCGTGGCCGGTGTGGAAGGCGACCATGTCGACGAGGACGTCACAGCCGTCGCCCACCGCGGCGGCGAGTGCCGCGTCGTCCTCCCGGTCGACCTGTACCGTTCGCACCTCGCTCGGCCAGTCCGCGTCCCGCGCACCGCCGCGTGAGGCCGCCCGCACCTCCCAGCCGTCCGCCGCGAGGGCACGGACCGCCGCCCGCCCCACCTGTCCTGTCGCGCCCAGCACAAGGGCGCTCCCCCCGGCCGTACGCGTGTCATTTCTCCGACGAGTCATGTCGGGCACGTTAGGCGGCCCGTACGGTGGTGCCCAGGAAAATTAGCCGACCGCAGATTTGCGCCTCAGTCGCGGCGCCCGGGGAACTTCTTCGGCTGCCTGCCGCGCAGTTCCTGCTTCTCCTGCTCCTGCTGCTCGGCCTTGACCTCCGCGGCGTAGCGGTCGACGTATTCCTGGCCGGACAGCTCGAGGATCGCGTACATGATTTCATCGGTGATCGCCCGGATCGCGGCCTTCTCGTTCTCCATGCCCGCGTACCGGGAGAAGTCCAGCGGCTCCCCGAACCGGACCGTCACCCGCTTGATCTTCGGGATGACCTGCCCGGGCGGCTGGATCTCGAACGTCCCCACCATCGCGCACGGCACGACGGGCACCCCGGCCCGCAGCGCCATCACCGCGACCCCGACCTTGCCCTTGTAGAGCCGGCCGTCATGCGAACGCGTGCCCTCCGGATAGATCCCCAGCAATTCGCCCTTCCCCAGCACCCCGAGGCCCTCCCGGATGGCGGCCTGACCGGCCTCCTTGCCGGAACGGTCCACCGGAATCTGCCCGGCACTGCGGAAGAACGCGGCCGTCAGCCGGCCCTTGAGGCCGGGGCCGGTGAAGTACTCGGCCTTGGCCAGGAACGTGATGCGCCGCTTGAGGATCGCCGGCATCAGGAAGTGGTCGGAGAACGACAAATGGTTGCCGGCGACGATCGCCGCGCCCTCGTCCGGGATGTGCTCCAGTCCTTCGATCCGGGGCCGGAAGAGCAACCGCAACAGCGGCCCGATGAGGACGTACTTGAGCACGTAGTAGAACACGGTGTCTCTCCCCACTCTGCCCGGTCGGCTCTGGAGCCGCGTTCTGCGAGGTCACAGTATGCAATGACGGGCTCGGTCGATCTACGTCCGCGGCGTCTGCGGCCGATTTTCGTCAGGTGCGCTTGAGGTGCGGGTGCACTCATGCCGACTCCTGGCGACTCATTTGACAGACCATCACGTCCCCACGGCGGAGCGGAAGGCCCCGGCCGTTGTGATGATCGATCGTAGCCCGAGGGGCTCCGCCTGCCGGGGCCACTGCCCCCATGCCCGACCCGGCGGGGCACACCCGTACCCGACACGATGGGGCACAGAAGACGCCGACCCACTCTCTCCTCGAGCCCGGATGCCGACGTGGCACACCGTCAGGCGGGCCGGTGCGTCACGGCCTGAGCGGCTGGTCCGTGGCCGCGATGGGGGAGGGGAGTTCGGTGGTGCCGGTCAGGTAGCGGTCCGTCGCGGCTGCGGCCGATCGGCCCTCCGCGATGGCCCACACCACCAGGGACTGGCCACGCCCCGCGTCGCCCGCGACGAAGACGCCGTCCGCCATGCCGGGGGCAGCCGGCCCGGCCCCCCTTCCGTGCCCCTCTCCCGGCCGAGCCGCGAAGCCAGCGTCCCGCGCGAAGTTGCCGCGTGCGTCGAGCGTGAGTCCGAGCTGCCGGACCAGCCCGGTGTCGCGTTCGGGGCCCGAGAACCCCAGCGCGAGCAGGACCAGATCCGCGGGCAGAACCCGCTCGGTGCCCGCCAGTGGTCGCCTGGCCGACGGCTCGACTTCCGTCAGACACAACGCGCGCACGCCCCCGCTCGCGTCCCCTTCGAAGCGCATGGTGGCCGTGGAGAAGGTCCTCGGGTCCGTGCCGTCCCGCCCACGGGCCTCCTCGTGGGCATGGGAGATCCGGTAGATCTTGGGGTAGACGGGCCACGGCTGGGTGTCCGGCCGGACGGGCGCCGGCTCGGGGTTGATGTCCAGCTGCACCACCGACGCCGCGTCCTGGCGCAGCGCGGTGCCGAGGCAGTCGGAGCCGGTGTCGCCGCCCCCGATGATCACCACGTGCCGGCCCGCGGCGGTCACGAGCGGCTGGGCGCAGTCGCCCTCCGAGACCCGGTTCGACGCCGTCAGGTAATCCATGGCCTGGATGATGCCGTTCAACTCCCGCCCAGGAACCGGGAGTTCGCGCGCCAGTGTCGCTCCGACGGCGACGACCACCGCGTCGTGGCGGGTCCTCAGCTCGGCCACGTCGAGATCGCGGCCCACGTCGATCCCGCAGCGGAAGACCGTGCCCTCCGCCTCCATCTGCTCGATGCGCCGGTCCAGGTGCCGCTTCTCCATCTTGAACGCGGGGATGCCGTAGCGGAGCAGACCGCCGACCCGGTCGGCGCGCTCGTAGACCGCGACGGTGTGGCCCGCGCGGGTCAGCTGCTGCGCCGCGGCCAGGCCCGCCGGTCCTGAACCCACGACGGCGACGGTCCTGCCGCTGTGCCGCTGCGGCGGGAGCGGCGACACACAGCCCTGTTCCCACGCCTGATCGGCGACGGCCTGCTCCACGTTCTTGATCGTCACCGGCTCCGCGTTGATCGAGAGAACGCATGCGTCCTCGCACGGCGCCGGGCACAGCCGGCCGGTGAACTCGGGAAAGTTGTTCGTGGCGTGCAGCCGCTCGGCGGCGGCGGACCAGTCACCGTGGGCGGCGTACACGTTCCACTCGGGTATGAGATTGCCGAGCGGGCAGCCGTCGTGACAGAAGGGAATGCCGCAGTCCATGCAGCGCCCCGCCTGCCGGGAGACGACCGGCAGCAGAGTCTGCCCCGCGTACACCTCGTGCCAGTCGCCGAGGCGCTCGTCGGTGGGGCGCCCGGGTATCGGCTGCCGGGGAGTCTTGAGAAAGCCGAAGGGGTCGGTCATGTCGCCCTCTGCATCGCTGGCTCAGGATCCGACAGGGCGTTCTCATCAGCCTACGCCCGGGAAAGAGGCCGGGCGACGCCGCGATCTCAGTGAGCCCTGGGCCACCGGCCGTGAGGTGCCGGAACAGCGGGTGGCCCTGCCTGCACTTGGAGATCATGCCGCCCGCCGCGCCGATGATTCTCCGGCGCGGCGGCAGTCTCCTCCAGGACACGCGCTTGAGAGGGTGGAGCCATGGCCGATCTGCACGACACGCTGAGCACGCACGTCGGCAAGGGCTCGGTGCCCGGTGCCGTGGGGCTGATCGCCCGGGGGAAAAGCGTCGAGGTGGCCGCCGTCGGGACCGTCGACCTCGAAGGCGCCGCCCCCGTGGCCAGGGACTCGCTGTTCCGCATCGCTTCCCTCACCAAGCCCGTCGTGGCCGCCGCCGTGATGATGCTGGTCGAGGAGGGCCGCGTCACGCTCGCCGACCCGGTCGGCGAATGGCTGCCGGAGCTGGCCTCACCGCATGTCGTCCGTACGCCGGCGAGTCCGGTCGACGACGTCGTGCCCGCGGTCCGGCCGATCACCGTCGAGCATCTGCTCGGCTCCCGATCCGGACACGGTTTTCCGTCCGACTTCTCGTTGCCCGCAGTCGCGCCGCTGGTCGGCGAGCTGAAGCAGGGCCCGCCCCAGCCGCAGCTCGTGCCCCCGCCGGACGAGTGGATGGCGCGGCTCTCCCGTATCCCGCTGCTGCACCAGCCCGGCGACGGCTGGCTGTACAACACCAGTTCCGACCTCCAGGGTGTGCTGATCTCCAGGGTGACGGGCCGGCCGCTCGGAGAGTTCCTGACCGAGCGGATCTTCGAGCCGCTCGGCATGGTGGACACCGCCTTCGCCGTACCGGCCGGCGAACTCCACCGCTTCACCTGCTACTACCGCACCGGTCCTGAGGGCGGGCTGCACCTGGCCGACCCCGGCGACGGACAGTGGAGCAGCCCGCCGTCGTTCCCGTCAGGTGCGGGCGGACTGGTGTCGACGCTCGACGACTGGCTGGCCTTCGGGCGGATGCTCCTCGCCGAGGGCGCGGTCGGCGATCGCCGCCTGCTGAGCGCGGCATCGGTGCGGCAGATGACCACCAACCATCTGACGCGTGCCGAGCGCGAGGCCGCCGGCCTGTTCCTGGAGGGAATGGGCTGGGGCTTCGGCGGCTCGGTGGACGTCGAGCCGGTCGAGCCGTGGAGCGTGCCGGGACGCTACGGCTGGGTCGGCGGCACCGGTACGACGGCGCACATCACGCCGTCGACGGGCACGGTCACACTGATGTTCAGCCAGGTCGAGATGAGCGGGCCCAATTTCCCGGCGTTGATGCGGGACTTCTGGGAGTACGCGGCCGGCGCGTAGTTCCCTGGCTGCGGCCGGGACGAGGGCGGCAGGATCCGAACGAGAGCCTCTGCCCCGTGCGGCGCGGCAGCCGCGGCGCAGAGGCGGGGCCCGGCGCATCTGGGCCCCGCCCCTGTGCACACCGTGCGGGCGCGGTCAGTGCTTGAAGCCGTCCTTCGTCTTCTCCTTGGCCTCACGGGCCTTGCCGCGCGTCTCCAGGGCGGCGCCCTTCGCGGCCGTGGTCTCCTTGCCGACCGCGTGGGCCGCCTTGCGTACGGCCTTCCCGACCACCTGCTCGGCCTTGGCCTTGGCCTTTTCTCCGGCGCTCATCTCGGTCCTCTCGTCGTTCGTCGACGCTCACCGACTCGACTGCCCCGCCCCTCCGGGCCAAAACAGCAGCCCATGCCCCGGTGCGGCCCGCCCGCGGCCGTCCCGGAGGGACGCTGCCCGGGATCGCGTGGAGAACCCCGGACGACACGAAGCGCACCGCGCCCTCGGCGGCGGTTTTGCGGACGGAGGGCCGGCCGTGCGATTGTGCCGCCGCCTGCCCGGGCGGATTCTGTAACTGATGAACCAGGCCGGTGGTGCCATGAGCTCGCCGAACACGGCCGGGAGCGCCGACTTCCGTGGCCCCCTCAACGTCACGAGGGCGGCCATCGCGGTCCTCGACGCCCAGAACACCGTGGTCGGCTGGAGTTCCGATGCCGAGACGCTCCTCGGTTGGGCCCCGCGCGAGATCATCGGCCGGCCCCTGGACACCTTCCTGTCGCTCCCCGCGACGGCTGAGCCGGACGGGACCGGTGCCGCCGCGCGGACCGACGGCACACGGCGGAGCGACGCCCGGCTGGCCGTCCACCGCGACGGCCACCGGATCCAGGTCGCCACGGCCACCTGCCCCCTGACCGGGTCCGGCACCGGCGCCCAGGTGATCGCCGTGGCGGAGCTGCGGGTCATGCGGCAGTGGGAATCCCGGCTTGCCATGCTGCAGGGGCTCGCCACCCAGTCACCCATCGGGCTGGCCATCTACGGCACCGACCTTCGCCTGACCTGGAGCAACAGCGCCTATGAGCGGGAGATCGGGCGACCGCTCGAGGAGTACCTCGGCAAGCGGGCCGACGAGCTCTACGCCACGGGCAGGTTCGTGACGAAGGGATACCCGGAGACGCTCGACGCGGTCATGCACCACGTGCTGGACACCGGCGAGCCGATCCTCGACCTCCACTTCCGCGGCGAGCAGCCCAGCGACCCCGGCAAGGACCACCTGTGGTCCTGCTCCTACTACCGCCTCACGGACGAGGACGGGAACGTCCTCGGCATCTGCGAGGACGCCTTCGACATCACCGACCGTTACGAGGCGCAGCGCCGACTGGACCTGCTCGTCAAGGCCGGACGCAGCGTCGGCGGCGCTCTGGACGTGGTGCGGACCGCCGAGGAGATCGCCGAGGTGGCCGTCCCGGACTTCGCCGACAGCGCCACCGTCGACCTCGTCGAGGCGGTGCTGGACGGGGAGCTGCCCGCGGCCGGCGGCGCGCCGAAGGCGTCACTGGTACGCATTGCCTCCCGGCCGGCCGCCGGGGAGGAACGCGGGGGCCCGGGCCGAGCCCGGTGGGCCGGCGGCCGGCCCGCCGCCGTGGTCCATCCGCCGGGAACGCCACAGCACCGCGTCCTGGCCTCCGGTGGCCTCGCCCTCGACGGCGACACCCTGGCGGTGCCCCTGCGGGCAGGCGGCAGCCTGTTCGGCCTCATCACCTTCGTACGCGCCGACCGCGCGGTCGCCTTCGACAACGGCGAGGTGGCGCTGGCGGACGAACTGGCGGCCCGCGCGGCAGTGAGCATCGACAACGCGCGTCGCTTCACCCGGGAACGGACCGCCGCGCTCACCCTGCAGCAGCAGTTGCTGCCCCGCCACGTGCCCCGTCACTCCGCGGTCGATGTGGCGCACCGCTATCTCCCCACCGACGACGTGACGGGAGTGGGCGGTGACTGGTTCGACGTCGTCCCGCTGTCGGGCACCCGGGTCGGACTCGTCGTCGGCGACGTCGTCGGCCACGGCCTGCACGCGGCGGCCACCATGGGGCGGCTGCGCACGACGTTCAGCGCCCTCGCGCAGCTGGACCTGGCCCCCGACGAGCTGCTGAAGCGACTCGACGACCTGGTGGGCCAGTCGGGCGAGGACGCGGAATCACCGGACGGCGCGCCGGAAGCCGCCGCCTTGTCCCGCGACGACGTGGCGACCGGCGCCACCTGTCTGTACGCGGTCTACGACCCGGTCTCGCGGCGTTGCGTGATGGCCCGGGCCGGACACCTGCCGCCGGTGATGGTCGACCCGGACGGCCGAGTCGGCCACATCGAGCTTCCGGCGGGTCCTCCGCTGGGTCTCGGGGGCCTGCCCTTCGAGAGCGCCGAGTTCGAACTGCCGGTGGGCAGCCTGCTGGCACTGTTCACCGACGGCCTGGTGGAGTCCCGGGACCACGACATCGAGCACGGGATCCGCCGCCTGGGAAGGGTGCTCAGCGACCGCACGGCGTCTCTGGAGGATCTGTGCGACCGGGCCGTGGCCGACCTCCGCGCCCGGGGCGCGACAGCGGACGACACGGCGCTGCTGCTGGTCCGTACCCGGGAACTGGAGGCCGGGCGGATCGCCGAATGGGAGTTCCCCGCGGAGCCGGCCACGGTGGGCCGGGCGAGGGAGCTGGCCGCTGAGCAGGTGGCCGAATGGGGCTTCGAGGAACTCTCCTTCTCCGTCCAGCTCATCGTCAGCGAGCTGGTGACCAATGTGATCAAACACGCCGGCGGTCCGCTGCGCCTGCGCCTCATCCGCGACCGCCGTCTGCTGTGCGAAGTCGCGGACACGGGTCACACTTCACCGCACCTGCGGCACAGCGCGGCGGACGACGAAGGAGGCCGCGGCCTGTTCATCGTGGCCCAGCTCGTGCAGAGATGGGGCACGCGCTACACCGAGTCGGGAAAGACGATCTGGACGGAACAGCCCCTGCCCTCGAACGAATGACCGCTTGTGGGGGGCTCGGACAGTCGCCCGGCCACGGGGAAGCCGACACGGCGGCATCGCTTCCGCTGCGAGATGCGGCGGGTCTCTCTACTGTCGATGCAGAGTGTGTCCACGGCGACGTGCCGACAGCAAGTGCGCGGCAAGGCGCGCGCCGACCGAGGCGCCCTCGGACGTCCGTCGCCCAACCGACCCTCGGAGGCCCCCCATGCCGGAGCTGTTCATCGGCGGCGCCTGGACCGCCGCAGCGGAGGGAGGCACTCGTGAGATCCGCTGCCCGGCCGACGGCACACTGGTGGCGACGGTCGACGAGGCCGGCCCCCGGGACGCGGCCGCCGCCGTAGCCGCCGCACGCGAGGCCTTCGACACCGGACCCTGGCCCCGCACGCCCGCCGCCGAACGCGGGGCGCTGCTCCTGCGCGTCGCCGACCTGCTGCAGCGCGACAAGGCCGACTTCGCCCGCGCCGAATCCCTCGACACCGGCAAACGCCTGGTCGAGAGCGAGTACGACATGGACGACATAGCCAACTGCTTCCGCTACTTCGGCAACCTCGTGGCGGCAGGCGGCGGCAACCGCATCGTCGACACCGGCGATCCCGGCGTGGACAGCAGGGTCGTCCACGAACCGGTCGGCGTCTGCACGCTCATCACGCCCTGGAACTATCCGCTGCTGCAGACGGCGTGGAAGGTGGCCCCCGCTCTCGGCGCCGGCAACACCTTCGTCCTCAAGCCCAGCGAACTGACCCCCCACACCGCCGTCATGCTGATGCGTCTGCTCACCGAGGCCGGACTCCCCGCGGGGGCCGCGAACCTGGTGCTCGGCGCGGGTGCGGTCGCCGGAGCGCCGCTCACCGAGGACCCGCGCGTCGACCTGGTCTCCTTCACCGGCGGGCTGGCCACCGGCCGCCGCATCATGGCCGCCGCCGCCCCGACCGTGAAGAAGGTCGCCCTGGAACTCGGCGGCAAGAACCCGAACATCGTCTTCGCCGACGCCGACTTCGATGCCGCCGTGGACTACGCCCTGACGGCGGTGTTCCTCCACTCCGGCCAGGTCTGCTCCGCGGGCGCGCGGCTGCTGGTCCAGGACGAACTGCACGACGCGTTCGTCGCGCAGATCGTCGAGCAGGCGCAGGCCATCGTGCTGGGCGGCCCGTTCGACGAGAACGCCCGCTCCGGCCCGCTGATCTCCGCCGCCCACCGCGACAAGATCGAGGCGTATGTCGCCGCCGGTCTCGCCGAGGGAGCGGTGCTGCGCTGCGGCGGCGCCCGGCCCGAGAACCCGGAACTCCAGGACGGCTTCTACTATCTGCCGACCGTGCTCGACGAGTGCGACACCCAGATGTCCGTCGTCCGCGACGAGTCGTTCGGCCCGGTACTCACGGTGGAGCGCTTCCGCGACGAGCGGGAGGCGGTGGCCCTCGCGAACGACACGGTCTACGGGCTGTCGGGAGCGGTGTGGACCAAGGACACCGGCAAGGCGCACCGGGTGGCCTGCCGGGTACGCGCCGGCACGGTGTGGATCAACGACTTCCATCCCTATGTGCCGCAGGCCGAGTGGGGCGGCATGAAGCAGTCCGGCTTCGGCCGCGAACTCGGCCCGGCCGGACTGGCCGAGTACCAGGAGGCCAAGCACGTCTGGCACAACCTCTCACCGACGCCCCAGAGGTGGTTCGCATGAGCAGTGACGACAGCGCGCCGTCCGGGGACCGGAAACCGTCGGCCGCGGCCGAGCACGACGACTCCTCGCTCGAGGAACTGGGATACAAGCCCGAACTCAAGCGCACCCTGGGCAACTTCCACACCTTCGCCGCGGGGGTCAGCTACATCTCCATCCTCACCGGCACCTTCCAGCTCTTCTATTTCGGCGTCAGCTTCGGCGGCCCCGCGTACTGGTGGTCCTGGCCGATGGTCTTCGTGGGCCAGCTGATGGTGGCCCTGTGCTTCTGCGAGCTGGCCGCCCGCTACCCGGTCGCCGGGTCCGTCTACAACTGGGCCAAGCAGATGGGCGGCCCGCACGTGGGCTGGCTCGGCGGCTGGATGATGATGACCGCCACCATGGTGACGCTGTCGGCCGTCGCGCTCGCGTACCAGATCACGCTGCCGCAGATCGACGACTGGTTCCAGTTCGTGGGCGACGGAACCGGCCCGACCGACGCCGCTGCCAACGCCGTCCTGCTCGGCACCGTCCTCATCATCTTCTCGACCCTCGTCAACGCCTTCGGCGTGGGCCTCATGGCCCGTATCAACTCCGCCGGCGTCTTCATCGAACTGATCGCCGCCGTCGCGCTGATCGTCTTCCTGGCGGTGCACATCACCCGTGGCCCCGGCACGGTGCTGACCGACACCCACGGCCTCGGTGCCGATCAGCCCGGCGGCTATCTCGCCGCGTTCCTGACCGCGTCCCTCGCGTCGGCGTACGTGATGTACGGCTTCGACACGGCGTCCTCGCTCGGTGAGGAGTCCCACAACCCGGGCCGCAACGCCCCGCGCGCCATCCTGCGCGCCCTCGTGGCGTCCTTCGTCATCGGCGGCCTGATCCTCCTCTTCGCCCTGATGGCCGTGCCCGACCTGGCCTCGAAGGAACTGTCCACGGGCGGCCTGCAGTACGTGGTGCTGGCGACGCTGGGCCCGACGATCGGCGAGATCTTCCTCTGGTGCGTCGTCGTCGCCATCACCGTCTGCGTGCTCGCCGTCCATGCCGCCGGGATCCGGCTGATGTTCGCCATGGCACGGGACAACAACCTGCCGGCCGGTTCGGTTCTCGCCCGTGTCAGCCCGCGGTTCCACACCCCCGTCGTGCCCGCGGTGCTGATCGGTTGCGTGGGCGTCGTCATCCTCGTCATCAACATCAACCAGCCGCAGATCTTCTCCGTGATCACGAGCATCGCGATCATCATGATCTACGTCGCCTATCTCATGGTCACCGTGCCGCTGCTGGTCCAGCGGCTGCGCGGGCGGTGGAAGCCCGCAGAGGGCCGGTTCTCCCTCGGCCGTCTGGGGCTGCCGGTCAACGTGCTCGCCGTGCTGTGGGGCGCGGCCATGTCGATCAACCTCGCCTGGCCGCGCGCCTCCGTGTACAACGCGTCCGGGCCGCAGCACTGGTATCTGCGGTGGGGCGCCTTCCTGTTCATCGGCGTCGTCGCCCTCGGCGGGTTCGCCTACTACTGGTTCGTTCAGCGGCACCGGACGGGTGTGCTCGCCGAACACGCCGCGCAGGCGGCGGAGATCGGCGACCCGACCGCTCCCTGATGCCCGCCCGTCCCCCGCCCGCCCGACGCCCTGGAGAAGCCATGACCGTGGACAGCCCACTGCCCGAGTTCGACTACGTCGTGGTCGGCGGCGGCACGGCAGGTGCCGTCGTCGCCGCCCGGCTCACCGAGGACCCGGACACCAGCGTCTGCGTGGTGGAGGCGGGCCCCTCGGACGTCGACGACGACAACGTGCTCCGGCTCGAGCGGTGGATGGCCCTCCTGGAGTCCGGCTACGACTGGGACTATCCCGTCGAGCAGCAGGAGAACGGCAACAGCTTCATGCGCCACGCACGGGCCAAGGTGCTCGGCGGCTGCTCGTCCCACAACTCCTGCATCGCCTTCTGGGCGCCCGCGGAGGACCTGGACGACTGGGAGGCGACGGGCTGCGCGGGCTGGAGCGCGGCGGACTGCTTCCCGCTCTACCAGCGGCTGGAGACCAACGAGGCCCCGGGCGACCACCACGGTCGCTCGGGGCCGGTCCATCTGCGTACCGTGCCGCCCGACGACCCCTGCGGCCGCGCCCTGCTGGCGGCGTGCGCGGCGGCGGGGATCCCGACGACGCCGTTCAACACCGGCACCACGGTGGTGCGAGGCGCCCACTGGTTCCAGATCAACGCTTTCCCCGACGGCACCCGGGCGTCGTCCTCGGTCTCGTACCTGCATCCCGTCCTCGGCAAGCGGCCGAACCTGGAAGTGCTGACCGGCCTGCAGGCCAGGCGGCTGCTGTTCGACGGCGACGGGCGCTGCAGCGGTGTGGAGTTCCTGCGGCCGGACACCATCCACACGGGTGCGGTCGCCGCCCGGCGTGAGGTGATCGTCTCCTGCGGGGCCATCGACTCGCCGAAGCTGCTGATGCTGTCCGGCATCGGCCCCGCCGGTCATCTGCGGGACGTCGGGGTGGACGTGCGGGTCGACGCCCCCGGTGTCGGGTCCCACCTCCAGGACCATCCGGAGGGGGTGATCATGTGGGAGGCGAAGCAGCCGATGGTGAGTTCGTCCACGCAGTGGTGGGAGATCGGCATCTTCGCCGACACGGAACAGGGCCTGGACCGGCCCGACCTGATGTTCCACTACGGTTCCGTGCCCTTCGACATGAACACCTACCGCTGCGGCTATCCCACCTCGGACAACGCCTTCTGCCTCACCCCGAACGTGACCCGTGCCCGTTCGCGGGGAACGGTGCGCCTGCGTACCCGCGACTTCAGGGACAAGCCGAGGATCGACCCCCGCTACTTCACCGACGACCACGACATCCGGGTGATGACCCACGGGCTGAGGCTGGCACGCGAGATCGTCGCGCAGGCCCCGATGGCCGCCTGGGCCGGTGCGGAACTGGCACCCGGACCGGGGGCCACGAGCGACGAGGAACTCCTCGCCTACATCCGCGAGACGCACAACACCGTCTACCATCCGGCGGGAACGGTCCGCATGGGCCCCGACTCCGACGCGGACTCACCGCTCGACGCCCGGCTGCGGGTCAAGGGCGTACGGGGACTGCGCGTGGCCGACGCGTCCGTGATGCCGTTCCTCACCACCGTCAACCCGTGCATCACCACCATGATGATCGGTGAGAAGTGCGCCGACATGATCAAGGCGGGGTGACGTGCCCGTCCCCGTCATCATCGACTGCGACCCGGGCCACGACGACGCCCTCGCCCTCGTCCTCGCGGCGGGCGACCCCGCGGTCGACCTGCTGGCGATCACCACCGTCGCCGGAAACCAGACAGTCGACAAGACGACACTGAACGCCCGCCGCATCTGCACCGTCGCCGGAATCACCGGCGTCCCCGTCGCCGCCGGCTGCGCCCGGCCACTCGTCCAGCCGCTGCTCGTGGCGGACGACGTCCACGGCGAGTCCGGACTCGACGGGCCCGCCTTCGGCGAGCCGACGGTCCATGCGGTGCCGCAGCACGCGGTCGACGTCATGCACAGGGTCCTGACAGAACATCCGGAACCGGTCACGCTCGTCCCCACCGGCCCGCTGACCAACGTGGCACTGCTGCTGACGCGTCACCCCGACAGCGCCGCACACATCCGGGAGATCGTGCTCATGGGCGGCTCCACCGGCCGCGGCAACAGGACACCCGCCGCCGAGTTCAACATCCACGTCGACCCCGAGGCGGCGCACACCGTCTTCACCAGCGGGCTCCCCGTCACCATGTGCGGGCTCAACGTCACCCACCAGGCGCTCGTCACCCCCGAGGTGCTGGCCCGTCTCGAGCGGCTCGACACCCGGCTGTCCCGTATCTGCGCGGAACTGATGACGTACTTCGCGTCGACCTACCGTCGGCTGTGGGGGTTCGCCGCACCTCCGCTGCACGACCCCGTCGCCGTGGCGCGCGTCATCGACCCGGAGATCGTGCGGTGCGTCGACGCGAACGTGGTGGTCGAACTGCACGGCCAGTACACGCGGGGGGCCACCGTGACCGACCTGCACCAGTACCTGGACCGGCCCGTGAACGCACAGGTCGCGGTGGAGCTCGACACCGAAAGATTCTGGGACCGGGTGGTCGCGGCGGTCGACGCCCTCGGCGGCCGTGCGTCCTGACGCCCGCTGTCGCCGGATCCGGCGGCGATTACGCGCGGCGCGCGGTCCGGCCGGGTGAACTCCGTACCGGCCGTCACCCGTCGGGCCCACCCGATCGCTCGTATGCCGCCCTCTGCGGTGGTGGGGGACCGCGAACGTGCCGAAGGTGATTCAGGTCGCCACTGCCGGCCCGAGGGAGCCGGTGCACCGAAGGACGGCGCGGGCAGCGGCGAACTCAGACGACGTCAGCAGCGAAAGGGTTACGTCCCATGGCCGTGCAGCAGCAGTCGAAGGATACGAACGAGCAGCCCGCCCGGCCTACGCTCGGACGCTCCCTCCTCTGGCCGGCGGCAGCGGTCGGGATGGGCATCCTGCTGATCTACAACGCGGTCGACCCCGTCACGGACGGCAAGAGCGCCGCCCCGCCCGCCCTCTCCGCTCCGTCGTCGACGGCCACCGCGCCGCCCGAGGTACTGCGCGCGGGACTGCCGCGCTCGGAGCCGACGCGGCTGAAGATTGCGCACATCTCGGTCGACGCGCCGTTCACCCCCCTGTCCATCGGCGCCTCCGGCCGGCTCGACCCGCCGCCCCCGGACGACACCAACCTCGTCGGCTGGTGGCGGGAAGGCGTGACTCCCGGCGAGAAGGGGACCGCGATCGTCGCCGGGCACGTCGACACCAAGACGGGCCCCGCCGTGTTCGCGCAGCTCAGCGAACTCAAGAGGGGGATGCGGGTGGACCTGGTCCGCAAGGACGGCTCCGTCGCCACCTTCGAGGTCGACGAAGTCGACAACTTCAGCAAGTCCGACTTCCCCGACGACCGGGTCTACGCGGACACCCCCGACCCGCAGCTGCGGCTGATCACCTGCGGAGGCGAGTACGACAAGAAGGCGAAGGACTACAAGGAGAACGTGGTGGTGTTCGCGCACCTGGCGTCGGCGACGACGAAGTCCTGACGACGCCGCGGATCACGGGCTGCGCGGCCGTGTGAAGGCGCGGCGGCCCGGGTACCCGCGCCGGTGGTGACGGGGGCCATCGCCGCAGGTGAGGAGGGACCATGGCAGGCGACATGTGGGGGTACCCGGAGACGGCGCAGTATGTCCCGGGGGCGCAGCTCGTCGGGTACTCGGTCGAGGCGTCCGACGGCTCGATCGGCAAGGTCGACAAGCACACCGAGGAAGTCGGCCGGTCGTATCTGGTCGTCGACACCGGGCCATGGATCCTCGGCAGGCGGGTCCTGCTGCCCGCGGGGCTCGTCTCGCGCATCGACACCGCGAACGAAACCGTGCAGGTTGCCGCCACGAAGGCCGAGGTCAAGGACTCGCCGGATTTCGAGAGCGGCAAGCACGAGGACGATGCCGACTACATCACGCTCATCGAGAGCCACTACGCCAACCGGCACATGTGAGAGCCGCCCCGGTGGTCGGGGCCCTCCTGCCGTCGATCCGGCCGTTGGCCCGCCGTCGATCCGGCCGTTGGCCCGGCGGCGGTGCTGTTGCGTCCCGTCGGGGCTACTGCGGGCCCTCTTCGTCGATGTCGTCGTACAGCGCGTCGGCCTCCCGGCGAAGCTCCGCCTCGCTGCGCGACCGCAGGCGCTCGGCGCGGTAGCGGAGCCGTTCCGCCTGCTCTGGGTTCTCGGCGCGGCGGGCCTGCTGGAAGAGCTGCTCGGCCTTGTCCCGGTCGTGTTCCGCGTGCACGCGGTGGCTGTCGTGCTCCGGCATGACGTCCTCCTGCGGTTCCGCGGCCGGGGGAGTGCCCCGGTCGTACGGGTGTGATGCCCCGGTAGGGGCCGGTTGCCCGTACGGAACCGGGGCAAACCCGGCCGCAAACCGTGTCAGACGCGGGCCGCGGGAACCGTGTCCGGGTCGTCGGCCGGGATCTCGGCGAGGTGGTCGGCGACGCCGTGCGGATCGGTGAGGCGGTTCAGCCGGCCGGGCACGTCCAGGCCGACGAGCAGGACGACGATGACCGTGCCTGCGAAGGTGAGCACCGCCAGCGACCGGCCCAGGTCCATGCCGGCGGCCAGGTGCGCGCCGAGGACGGGGGCGACGGCGCCGCCGAGGGCGCCGACGTTGTAGGTGAAGCCGAGGGCAGCGCCGCGGCTCTCGGTGGGGAAGTGTCCGCCGATCCAGCGGGGCAGCAGACCCGAGATGCCGAAGCTGGTGGCCTGCAGCACGAAGAGCAGCCCCCCGAGCAGCAGCAGGTTGTCGTCGACGGCGAAGACGGGGTAGACGAAGGCCAGCGAGGCGAGCAGGGTGAACGCGTACGCCTTCTTGGCGCCGATCCGGTCGCCGAGGAAGCCCGCCGCCCAGCAGCCGACCATGGTGCCGAACCCGGCGAAGTAGAGAACGTCGGTGACCTGGTCCGCCGTGTATCCCAGCTCGGTCTTGAGGTACGTGGGCAGCAGGGCCTGAATGGGCCAGGAGTAGAGAAACGCGAAGAAGATCGTCACGATCATCGCCAGGTACAGCACCCAGCTGCGACTGCCTCCGAGTTGCACGGCGAACGCGGTCAGACACAGACCTGCCACCACGGAGAGCACCGGGACCAGGCCGTCGCCGAGCGGGGTGAAGACGGCGAACAGCGCGGTCGAGGCCGCGGCGGCCAGGACGACGTTTGCCGTGGCGCGGGCGCGGGTGAGGAAGAGGGGGCGGAACGGGTTGGGCCTCGCGCCCTTCTCCTCGACCGCCTCGGTCCACTCGGCCGCCTCGGGCAGCGCCCGCCGCATCCACAGGGCGATGACGATCGGCACGAGCCCGATGTAGAACATCCAGCGCCAGCCCAGCGTCGGCACCACCCAGTTGTAGACCTGGGCGGCCAGCACGGAGCCGATCGAGAAACCGGAGATCAGGAATCCGCTGGCCCGGCTGCGAACCCGCGCCGGCCAGCTCTCCATCACATAGGTGGCGCTGGCGCTGTACTCGCCGGCCATGCCCATGCCGATGGCCAGACGGGCGACGAACAGGCTCGTGTAGTCCCAGGCGAAGCCGCAGGCGAAGGTGCCGAGCGAGTAGAGCAGGATGCTCAGCACCATGGAGAGTTTGCGGCCGTAGCGGTCCCCGAGCGCGCCGAGTATCGCCCCGCCGAGCCAGCGGGTGATGAAGGCGCCGGAGACGAGGCTCGCCGCCTGCACCGTGCTCAGGTCGAACTCGTCGCTGATCTCGGTGAGCACCAGGGTGATCAGTACGAAGTCGAAGCCGTCGAGGACGTAACCGATCCACGCGGCGGTGAAGGACTTCCACTGGGTCGGGGTGACCTCGCGGTACCAGGGGAGTGAAGGGGGCGACTGCTTTGCTGTGTTGTGCACGGTCTCTCCAGAGTGCGGGCAGGGCTCGGCATCGAGCCGCACCGAGGCGGTACGTTACGGCCGGGACAGACTCTTCGCGAAGAGCCTGGTCAGAGCGGTGGGTGCGGTGATGGCGGTGCCGACGACGACGCTGTGCGCGCCACGGGCGAGCGCCTGCGCGGCCTCGTCGGGCGTGCCGATCCGGCCCTCTGCGACGACGGGCGCACCGGCGGCTGCGGCGAGCTCCTCGACCAGAGCGAGGTCGGGACCGTCCTGGGCGGCGGACCCCGGCACATAGCCGGACAGGGTGGTGGAGACGAAGTCCGCCCCCCGTGCCGCCGCCTCGATCCCCTCGTCGGCGGTGGCGACGTCAGCCATGACGAGCGCGCCGGCGGCATGGACGGCGGTGACGAGATCGGTGAAGGCGCCGCCGTCGGGGCGGGGACGGAAGGTCGCGTCGGCAGCGACGACCGCAGCCCCGGCTTCGACGACTGCGAGGGCGTGCCGGACGGTCGGCGTGATGTAGACCCCGGTGTCGCCGTCCTTCCAGAGGCCGATCACCGGGAGGTCGACATCGGCGCGGATCGCGGCGACGACCTCCGGTCCGTTCGCGCGGATCGCGGCGGCCCCGCCGGCCTGAGCGCAGCGCGCGAGGCGTACCAGGGTCGCCGTGTGGCGCATCGGGTCGCCGGGCGGCGCCTGGCAGGAAACGATCAGCCGGCCGCGGATGGCGTCGGCGAGAACATCAGGGCTCATCGATGGCTCCGGGAAGGTGGACGGGGCCCGGGGCGGGCTCCGGGCAGGTGGAGGGGCAGCACACGGGTGAGGGCGGTTGCCCCGACAACGGCCGCGTCGTGTCCGAACCGCGGCGGTTCGGGGCGCAGGTGCCGCAGCGGAGGCATCAGTTCCGCTGTGCACGCGGCGGTCAGGGTGTCCCAGTACAGCGCGCCGATCCGGGGCACCCCGCCGCTGACGACGACCCGGTCGGGGCCGAGGACGTTGGCGAGCCCGCCGAGGGCGCGGCCGGCCGCCGCCGCGCCGACGGTGATGGCCCGAAGCGCCGACTCGTCGCCGCGCTCGGCCAGGCGGGCGACCGTCTGCAGCCGGTCGGTCCGACGGCCGGCGAGGCGTTCGTAGTGCGCGGTGATCGCCGGACCGGAGGCGATGGCCTCCAGATGACCGGCCGAACCACAGGTGCAGGGCAGCCCGGCGGCTTCCGGGCTGGGCAGGTGCCCGAGGTGCCCGGCGATGCCTGCGGCCCCGTGCAGCATCCGGCCGTCGACCGCGACCGCGCCGCCCACACCGGTGCCGATGGCCGCGAACAGCAGGGAGGCGCCCGGCGAGCCGAGGGCGTCGAGCTCCGGGCCGGCCGCGGCGCGCACGTCGTTGTCACAGGCGACGGGCAGACCGCACCGGTCCGCCAGGCCCGGCCCCAGGGCCGTGCCGGCCCAGTCCCGGAGCGAGTCGGTCGCGCTGGTCACCGTCCCGGTCACGGGGTCGATGACGCCGGCGGCGGCGACACCGACGGCGACCGGCGTGCTCCCGTGCCCGGCGGCCACCGACCGCGTCACGTCCGCGAGCGCGTCGAGTACGGCTTCGGGCCCGGCGGTGGCGGGCGTGGGTCGCGTACAGCGGGCGAGGATCTGCCCGTCGACGCCGACGAGCGCGGCGGCGATCTTGGTCCCCCCGAGATCGAGCGCGACCACCGCGCCGGGTGCCGCGCCGACCCTGCCCTGCGCCACCCCGACCCGGGGGTCGCTCTCACGCGGCGGCCCGGCCACGGCCGGGAGGGCGGAGACGGCCGCCTCACCGGCCACGGCAACCGCGCCCTGCCGGGCCGCGGGAGCCCCGTCGACCGGCGCGGGGAGTACGGGCGGGCTCATCGCACCGGCCGGAGGCCGGCCGCCCGGAGGTGCTGTGAGACCAGTGCCACGGACTCGGCGTTCAGCGGGATCTGCGGGAAGGCGGTGTCGCCGTGCTCGATGACGCCCAGCAGCCGCAGAGCGTGCTTGAACGAGCCCAGCGCCGACGAGCTGCGGCCCATCTCGTCCTCCGGTCCGGCGTCCACCATGGCGAACAGGGCGACCAGCCGCTCCTGCTCCTTGGCGGCGACGTCCCAGTCACCCGCCCTGGCGGCTTCGTAGAGGCGTACGTAGCCGGCCGGGTCGACATTGCCGATGCCGGGCACCACACCGTCCGCGCCTGCCAGCAGCGCCGCGTCCACGGTGAGTTCGGAGCCGGTCAGGATCGAGAAGGCCGGAGCCGGGCCGTCGGCGCGGCCTTCGCGGCCGCCCAGGGCCACGATCAAACGGCGCAGAGCGCCGTCGTCACCGCTGCTGTCCTTGAGACCGGCCAGGGTGCCGTCCTCCGCGAGCTCGCTGACCAGCGCGGCCGAGAGCTTGGTGTGCACGGACACGGGCAGGTCGTACGCGAAGAGCGGCAGGTCGACGGCGGAGCGGATCCGACGGAAGTGCCGCGCGATCTCCACGCCGTGGGTGCGTGTGTAGAACGGCGCGGTGGCGACGAGGGCGTCCGCGCCCACTTCGGCGGCGGCCTTCGCATGGTCCACGACCCGGGCCGTGGTGGTGTCGATGACGCCGGCCAGCACCGGTACCCGGCCGTCGGCGGCGCCGACCACCGTCTCCAGGACCGTGGCGCGCTGCGCGTCGGTGAGGTAGGCGACCTCACTGGTCGAACCGAGCGCGAAAAGCCCGTGCACCCCTCCGGCGAGGAGGTGCTCCACCAGACGGGTGAGGGAGGCGGTGTCGACCTCTCCCGAGGCGGTCAGCGGTGTGCAGACGGGCGGCACGACACCGCGAAGGGGGGTGGTCATGGGCATGGGTCGGACTCCAGATGTGCGGGGCCTCAGGACATGAGACGTAAGATGTCTTACGTCGACACCTTAGGCAGGCTCCCGCTCCATCGGTCAAGAGGCCGGGCCGCCCCTTTCGGTGGAGGGTGCGCGCGGCGGGGCGGGGCGAGTCGATCGCCCGTCCCCGCCGCGCGCCGCCGTCAGGGCGCGCTGAGACCGTCGGGGGCCGGCGCCAGGCCGTCGGCGACCAGGCCGGCGAGGACCGCCTCGCCCAGGGCCTGCACCGCGGACTGCGGGCGCACCATCACCGTGAACTCCTTGATCCTGCCCTCCTCGTCGAACTGCAGCAGGTCGATGCCGTGGATCTGCTTCCCGTTGACGGTGGCCCGGAAGAGCAGGATCGCCGACGGTGCCTCGCTGCCGTCGGCGCTCGTCTCCGCCGTGCCGTCGAAGTGTCCGACGTAGCGGAAGTCCTTGAACGTGCGCAGCAGTACGCCGAAGAGTCCGATCACCATGGGCCTGCCCTCGAAGGGGGTGAACTTCACGGGGCTGTAGAGGCGTACGTCCTCGGTGAACAGCTCGTCCAGGCTGGTGAGATCGCTGTTGTCGACGGCGGCGCGGAAGAGGTCTGCGGTTGCCATGGCTTCTCCTCGTACTCCTCAATTTGAATAGTCATTTTCTTGAGTATCATGAGTGGGCGTACGAGGGACAGAGAGGGAGAGGAGCATTCCGATGGCTCTGCGTCACGCGGTCCTCGCGGTCCTGCTGGACGAGGAGTTGAGCGGCTACCAGCTGGCCAAGGTGTTCGACATGAGCGTGGCCAACTTCTGGCACGCACTGCCTCAGCAGTTGTACGGCGAGCTGGCCAAGCTGGAGGCGGACGGGCTGGTCAGCGGCCGGGAAGTGGTGCAGGAGACCCGTCCCAACAAGCGTCTGTTCAAAGTGACGGGGGCCGGTCTCGCCGAGCTGGAACGGTTCGCGGCCGCCTCGGCCAAGCCCTCCTTCATCCGTGACGACCTGCTCGTCAAGGTCCAGGCCTGCGACCGCATCGGCACCGAGGACGTCATCGCGCAGCTCACGGAGCGAGCCGCGTTCGCCGGCGCCAAGGTCGAGCTGTTCAGCAGTCTGCTCGAAAAGCTCCGCGGCGATCGCGGCGAGGAGGACTTCCTGCGTCACGGCGAGCGGATCGGGCCCTACCTGACCTGTCTGCGGGGGCTCGCCTTCGAGCAGGGCAACCGGGACTGGTGCGAGCGCAGCGCGGCGATCCTGCGGGAAAGGCAGCAGACACATGCGAGACGGTGAGTACCAGCGCTATGTCGCACTCGGGGACAGTCAGACCGAGGGGCTCGGCGACGGCGACGACACCGTGGGGCTGCGGGGCTGGGCCGACCGGCTCGCCGAGCAACTGGCCGCACAGAACCCCGGCGTCCGGTACGCGAATCTCGCCGTACGCGGCCGCCTCGCCGGCCAGGTCCGCGAGGAACAGCTCGACGCCGCGCTCGCTCTGCGCCCTGACCTGGCCACCGTCGCCGCGGGGGTCAACGACCTGTTGCGCCCCCGGTTCGACGCCGACGAGGTCGCCGGACATCTCGAGGCGATGTTCGCCGCGCTCACTGCCCAGGGCGCCCGCGTGGCGACCGTCACCTTCCCCGACGTCACGCGGATCACCTCGCTCGCCCGCCCGATCGGCTCCCGCGTCGGCGCCCTCAACCACCGCATCCGGGCGGCGGCACACCGGCACCAGGTCGCCGTGGCGGAGGCCTCCGTGCATGCCGTGGTCACCGATCCCCGTCTGTGGAGTCCGGACCGGCTGCACGCAAGTCCGCTCGGCCACGCACGGATCGCCGCTGCCGTGGCCGACGCCCTCCGACTGCCCGGCAGCAGCGATGCGTGGACGCACCCGCTGCCTCCACCACCAATCCCCGTTCCCGCCGGGTGGCGCGCCACGGCCGGCGAGCTGCGCTGGGCCGGTTCGTTCCTCGGTCCGTGGCTCGGCAGGCGCCTGCGCGGCCGCTCCTCCGGAGACGGCCGCACGGCCAAGCGCCCTCAGCTCCTCCCCGTCCACCTGCTGCCTGCCCCAGGCGAGGAGAAGGGCGCCACGGCGCCGTGACCCTCGAAGCGGCGTCCCCATGGGGAAAGGTCAGGCCTGTCCCGCCGTGCGCGCCCGCGTCTCCGCGATACGGCGCCTTACCGGCGCGTAGTGCTCCTGCAGCGCCTTGACGAAGCCCGGGACGTCGTCGGCCCGGGCGGCGTCCACCAGGCTCTGGTGCGCGGCGATCGTCGCCGTCTCGTCGGCGTGCGTGAAGCCGTCGAGATGGGGCGCCACGATGGAGTACACGTCCCAGAAGGCCATCGAGAGCTGACTGATGAGGGCGTTCTGGAGCGGGGCCACCAGAGTCGCGTGAAAGGCGCGGTCGGCCTCGACGAACCCTTCGCTGGCACCCCCGACCTCGCTCATCCGCCGCACCAGCCTCTCGAGGGAGTCGAGCTGCCCCGCGCTCAGCGAGGAGACGATCCGGTCGGCCATGCCGCGCTCCATGAGCTCGCGCACATCCACGAGGTCGGACAGGACCTGGAAGTCGTCGTCGGGGCTCAGCAGTCCGCGGAAGGTCAGGCTCTCCACCAGTGCCGACAGGCTGAGGCGGCCGACGTAGGTGCCGTGTCCGTGCCGCACCTCGACGATGTCGAGGGCGTTGAGGATCTTGACCGCCTCCCGGACGCTGGACCGGCTGGCGCCCAGGGCCTCGCACAGCGCCGGCTCGGTGGGCAGCGGATCGCCCGGACCGAGCTTGTTCTCCAGGATGTAGCGCTTGATCCCCTCGACCACTTCTTGCCGAAGCAACTGGCGACCGGCACGTGATCCCGGCATCGCTGTACTCCCCACCTCTCGACCCCTCTCGATCGTCAAGCCGGCTCCCACGCTATCAAGGCATGACATCAGACGTCTGACAACCGCCGCCCCGGGCTGCGGGGAGCCTGCCGCCGGGCGGCAGGCGGAGCGGCCCGACAGCCGGACGGACGTGCACGACGCCGTATGGAGCAACCCGCCCACCCGTACGCACCACCGCGCGGCGCGGCGCATTGCGCCGTGCCGCGCCCGCGGAGTGCTCTATGCCTCGCCCCGCCCGAGCCGGCCCGTGAGTCGGCCATCCCGTCAGGAGCGCCCCCTTGCACCGCATCGCCACCCTTGCCGCAGCCGCCCTACTCGCCCTCGCCGTCGCCGTGCCCGCCGCCGCGTCACCCGGTCCGTTCGAACCCGACCTGCCCGCGGCCGAGGCGGCGGAACGGGTCGCGAGACCGGGCCCTTCCCACGGCCTCTTCCTGACCGTCTCGGGCGCGGAGAACACCTGGATCCGAGGCGTGCTGCTGCACTGCAGCCCCGAGCCCGCCGGCCCGCACCCCGAAGCGGAGGCCGCCTGCGCCGCGCTGGATGTGGCGCGCGGCGATCTCGACCGGCTGACCGGGGATCCGCATCCGTGCACCAAGCAGTACGACCCGGTCACCGTCAGCGCCACCGGCGCCTGGCGCGGTCGACCCACCGCCTGGCACAAAACCTTCCCCAACGCCTGCGAACTCGCCGCCACCACCGGTGCGGTCTTCCGCTTCTGACCGGATCAGGTGCTCTTCGAGGCGATCATCCCGATGGTCACCATCCCGAGGACCACCCAGCCGAACCACAGCCAGCCGTTGCTGCCGAGTGCCGCCGTGTACGCCGTCACGACCACGAGAGCCCCGACGGTCAGCACGCCCATCGTCTTCGTCGAACCGGACATCTTCGCCCTCCTTCGACGGCGGGGGCCGTCGAGGACAATCGTCGCTCCTGAGGAGGGCCCTGCGCTACTGCCCGGTCAGCACCGGCAGCCGTCTACCTGCTGCGCGCCTGGAGCGACGCGAGGTACGCGTTGTACGCCTCGAGCTCCTTGTCGCCGTCCCGGTCCGCCGCCCGGTCCCTGCGCTTGGCCTGGCGCTGGTCGGAGCGGTACCACTGGAAGACGAGCGCGATCAGCACCAGCACGGACGGGATCTCGCTGAACGCCCAGGCGATGCCGCCCGCCGCGTTCTGATCGGAGAGCGCGTCGATGCCGAGGGAGGCCGGCGGATTCCGGTACGCCCCGATCATCGGCTCGGTCGCCATCATCAGGGCGATGCCGAAGAAGGCGTGGAACGGCATACCGGCGAACAGCTCCAGCATCCGCATCACATAGCCCGGCCGGTGCGGCCCCGGATCCACGCCCATGATCGGCCAGAAGAACACCAGGCCGACGGCCAGGAAGTGGACCATCATCGCGACATGACCGGTCTTCGACTCCATCAGGAAGTCGAACAGCGGTGTGAAGTACAGCCCGTAGAGGCTGGCGATGAACAGCGGGATGGTGAACGCCGGATGCGTGACGATCCGCATGTACCGGCTGTGCAGCAGCATGAGCAGCACCTCGCGCGGCCCCTTGCGGCCTCGGCCCGCGACCGGCAGCGCGCGGAGCGCGAGGGTGATCGGCGCACCCAGCAGCAGCACGATCGGGGACAGCATGCTGATCACCATGTGCTGCACCATGTGCACGCTGAACATGACCATGCCGTAGTCGTTCAGCTTGGTGCACATCATCAGCGCGATGCTCAGCACACCGACGGTGAACCACACCGTGCGGCTCACCGGCCAGCTGTCGCCGCGCCGGCGCAGGCGCGCGACGCCCCAGCCGTAGAACCCGAGGGCGAGGAGGCAGCCGACGAGGAAGAAGGAGTCGGGAGAGAACTCCAGGCCCCGCCCCAGCGTGAACGGCGGCAGATCCATGGTCGTGCCGTGCCCGCTGTGATCCATCTGTTCACTCCCGCAGGGGATTCCTGATTCGTGCTGGTTGTCCGCTTGCTCGCACCAGAGTAGAACCGCCCCCGGTC
>NZ_JBEXRZ010000080.1:0-32083 GCF_040613325.1 Streptomyces sp. NPDC006283
CTCGGCCAACCGTCAGGTGTGGTGACGCGGCGGAGTCTCGCCGAAGAGGTCCACGGCGGTGCGCACCTGCATGAGGGCGGGCGAGAGTGCGCTCACCGATCCGATCGCGCCCGCGATCAGCAGCAGGGAACGGCGCATCCGTGGAATCTCCGGATTGCCCGCGGCGACCATCGCCGCCAGCACGGCCAGTTCGTCCTCTGCGATCCCCCGGTCGCTGAACTCGGCCGGATGTCCTGCCAGTTCACGGCGGAGCCGCGCAACAGCAGCTCGTAACTCCGCCGCCCTCGGGTCCTCGCCGCTCCCTGCCACCCGCGTCTGCCCCACGCTCCGCAACAAAGCCCAGCCCCTCGCACGTCCCTGTCCCCGCCCGACGCCCCGCGGCGGGGAACCCACCGCGGGGTGCGGGCCAGTAAACGCCATGCGGCCCGCGAGGCGCCAGCATGGGGACAAGAATTCAGTCGGAGGGCTGTACGGAGTCGATCGCTCCGCGCCAGAGCGTCACATCGAGCGAGATGTAGTGGCTGGGGTCGTTCGCGGGCGACTTCCCCTGGAACGTCACCAGGCCCACGTTTCCGGACTCGCTCAGAACGCAGAACTTCGCGCCCTTCGACAGGTTGTCGACGTCGAACTGCGTGGCGAAGCGGGTCTCGCTGCGGCAGGTCGCCAGGTCGGCGGTCTGGCCGGTGCGCAGCAGGACGAGCTTGGCGTTCCTTGCCTCGATGGTGCTGATGAGGTGCTCGTACTCAAAGTCCAGGCTGCCGCCGTCCTCGGACGAGACGGGCTTGACCGGATCGTGGCCGAGGTTGATGCCGTAGTCGTCCGTCACGTCGAGGCCGGTGAACGTCTCGGGCGTCGGATCCGGCACCGGCTCGTTCGGCTGCGTGTCCACGGTGTCGCCGCTCTCGTCGTCGCCCGACGGAGTGGTGGCCGGTGTGGAGCCCTGCTTGTCGTTGCCGCTCTCGCCCTGCCCCTGGCTCTGCTTGTCCTTGTCCTTGTCGCCGCCGGACAGCGCGAGATAGGCCCCGCCGCCCACGGCGCCGCCCAGCACCAAAGTGGCCACGACGGCGATCGCGAGGTTGCGCGCCGTCTTCTTCTTGGGAGCGGCGGCAGGCGCGAGCGGTCCGGTGACGTACGGGGTGGGACCGCTGTGCTGCGGGTGGCCGGCCGTCTGCGGATAGCCGTATCCCGTCGGCGTCTGCGGTGCGGCCGCCTGGGGGTAGCCGTACGTCGGCTGCGGGTGCGCCGGAACCTGACCCTGCGGGTAGGCGGGCTGCGTGGGCGGGTGCGCCCCGGGACCGAAACCGGGCGGCGGGGTCGACGGCCCCGCGTGCGCGGTGGGCATGTGGGTGGGTGCCCCGGACGGGTTCGTCGCGGCGGCCGCGGCGACCGGCGGCTGCCCCGCGGGCGGCGTCGCGGGCGGGGCGGGCGCGGCCTTGCGGGTGGTGATCTCGGCGGCCACCACGCTCGGCAGCCACTCCTCCGGGCGGCGCAGCACCGTCTCGCCGTTGGCGGTCTGACAGATGCTCAGGATCTCGGCCACCGAGGGCCGTCCGTCCGGCTCCTTGACCATGCAGCGTGTCACCAGCTCGCGCAGCTGCTCGGGGAGTTCGCCGAGGTCGGGCTCCTCGTGCACGATCCGGTAGAGCACACCGTGCGAGGTGCCCTCGCCGAACGCCGCCCGGCCGGTGGCCGCGTACGCGGCGATCTGGCCGAGCGCGAAGATGTCGGTGGCGGCGGTGACATGGCTGCCGGCCGCCTGCTCGGGGGCCATGAAGGAGGGCGTTCCGATGGTGACACCGCTGCTGGTGAGCGACGTGGCGTCGGCGGCGCGGGCGATGCCGAAGTCGATGACGCGCGGCCCGTCGGCGGCGAGCAGGACGTTGGCCGGCTTGAGGTCGCGGTGGACGATGCCCGCGCCGTGGATGACGTGCAGCGCCTCCGCGACACCGGCGACCAGCAGCAGCACGGTCTCCACGGGCAGCTTGCCGTGCGTGGCGACGGCGTCCGCGAGGGAGGGACCGGGGACGTAAGCAGTGGCGAGCCAGGGCTGTTCGGCCTCGGCGTCGGCGTCGATGACCGGCGCGGTGAACAGTCCCTGCACCCGCTGGGCGGCCTGTACTTCCTGGGCGAACCGGCGGCGGAACTCCGCGTCCTGGGCGAAGTCGGGCCGGATCACCTTGATCGCGACGGCCCGGCCACCGGGCGTGTAGGACAGATAGACCTTGCCCATGCCGCCGGCTCCGAGGCGAGCGGCGAGCTTGTATCCGGCGACGTTCTTCGGGTCGTCCTCGCCCAGTGGCTGAAAGACCGTTCCCTGCTGTGCGCGGCCACTCATCGACTCTTGTCCCCCATGGCAAACCTCATTATTGAAAGTGCACCTTATCCAAGGTCGCACCCAGCTCTCCACGTCGGACGACGTGCACTGTGCGGGTGGTTGCAGATTGCCGTGGACAACCCTCGTCCGGCGCAGCGCGACGACCGCCGCGCGGCCGTGCATTCGCCCGCTTATGGGATAGGGAGTCCTCATGCCATCACCCCGGAAGCCTTCAGACCGTCAAGAGCCCGTTGTCGCCGGATTGTTGCTCGCGGCAGGCGGCGGGCGACGGCTCGGCGGGCGGCCCAAGGCGCTGCTGGAGCACCACGGCAGGCCGCTCGTCGAGTACGCCGTGCGGACGCTGCGGGAGGGCGGCTGCGAGCCGGTGCATGTGGTGCTGGGCGCGGCGGCGGACCGCGTACGCGAGGAGGCGGAGCTGTCGGGGTGCATTGTGCGGGACAACCCGGCGTGGGAGGAGGGGATGGGCTCCTCCCTGCGGGTGGGTCTCGCGTCGCTCGGCTCCGCGGACGCCGCCCTGGTCCTCCTTGTGGACCAGCCGGGCATCGGCGCCGAGGCGGTGGCGCGGGTCCGTGCGGCGTACCGGTCCCGCTCGTCGCTGGCGGCGGCGGCGTACGGGGGGCGGCGCGGGCATCCGGTGCTCTTCGGCGCGGACCGCTGGGCGGACATCTCGGCGGGCGCGACGGGCGACCGGGGCGCCCGCACGTACCTGAAGGAGCATGCCGACGCGATCACGCTGGTCGAGTGCGGCGACGTGGCGGAGGAGTACGACATCGACACGCCCGACGATCTACGCCACCTTGGGTGAGCGGCGTGGCACGGTGCGCCATGTTCTGTCGACCCGGAGAATCTCGATATCAACAAACCATTGAACTTCCACCATGCGGTAACTACTATCCACTGATCAGAAGCGCCTAATCGTTCGAACGGCGCCCCACGGCCGTACCTCGGAGCCTGGCACTGAGTGCCGTTCACCGGTGTCCCGGCGGCCGCACGGCGCCGCGAGGCATCACCCGTGAAGCTCGCTGAAGGAAGTGACAGCTCATGTCCGCACCAGCGCCGTCCTCGCCGGCCATCGTCGAAGCCGGGCCCCTGCCCCGGCAGGAAGAGGTCCTCACCGAGGCGGCACTCGCGTTCGTCGCGGAACTGCACAGGCGTTTCACCCCGCGCCGTGACGAGCTGCTCGCCCGCCGGGCCCAGCGCCGCGCCGAGATCGCCCGCACCTCCACGCTGGACTTCCTCCCGGAGACCGCGGCGATCCGCACGGACGACTCCTGGAAGGTCGCCCCCGCCCCGGCGGCCCTCGACGACCGCCGCGTGGAGATCACCGGACCCACCGACCGCAAGATGACCATCAACGCCCTGAACTCGGGCGCCAGGGTCTGGCTCGCCGACTTCGAGGACGCGTCCGCCCCGACCTGGGAGAACGTCGTCCTCGGCCAGCTCAATCTCATCGACGCGTACGAGCGCCGGATCGACTTCACCGAACCGAAGTCCGGCAAGTCCTACGCTCTGCGGCCCGCCGGGGAGCTCGCGACCGTCGTGATGCGCCCCCGCGGCTGGCACCTCGCCGAGCGCCACCTCACCGTGGACGGCACCCCCGTCCCCGGCGCCCTGGTGGACTTCGGCCTGTACTTCTTCCACAACGCCGAGCGCCTGCTCGACCTCGGCAAGGGGCCGTACTTCTACCTGCCGAAGACGGAGTCGCACCTCGAGGCCCGTCTGTGGAACGACATCTTCGTCTTCGCCCAGGACTACGTCGGCATCCCCCAGGGCACGGTCCGCGCCACCGTTCTGATCGAGACGATCACGGCCGCCTACGAGATGGAGGAGATCCTCTACGAGCTCCGCGACCACGCCTCGGGCCTCAACGCCGGCCGCTGGGACTACCTCTTCTCCATCGTCAAGAACTTCCGTGACGCCGGCGAGAAGTTCGTGCTCCCGGACCGCAACGCGGTGACGATGACGGCCCCGTTCATGCGCGCGTACACCGAACTCCTGGTCCGCACCTGCCACAAGCGCGGCGCCCACGCGATCGGCGGCATGGCGGCCTTCATCCCCTCCCGCCGCGACGCCGAGGTCAACCGCGTGGCGTTCGACAAGGTCAAGGCCGACAAGGACCGTGAGGCCGGCGACGGCTTCGACGGCTCCTGGGTCGCGCACCCGGACCTGGTCCCGATCGCGATGGCCTCCTTCGACGCGGTCCTCGGCGACAAGCCCCACCAGAAGGACCGCCTGCGCGAGGACGTCTCGGTCGCGGCCGGCGACCTGATCGCCGTCGACTCCCTGGACGCCCGGCCCACCTACGAGGGCCTGCGCAACGCCGTCCAGGTCGGCACCCGTTACATCGAGGCCTGGCTGCGCGGCCTCGGCGCGGTGGCCATCTTCAACCTCATGGAGGACGCCGCGACGGCGGAGATCTCCCGCTCCCAGATCTGGCAGTGGATCAACGCGGGCGTCGTCTTCGAGAACGGCGAACGCGCCACCCCGGACCTCGTGAAGAAGGTCGCGGCGAAGGAACTGGCCGCGATCCGCGAGGAGATCGGCGAGGAGGCGTTCGCGTCCGGCAACTGGCAGCAGGCGCACGACCTGCTGCTGAAGGTGGCGCTGGACGAGAACTACGAGGACTTCCTCACGCTGCCCGCGTACGAGCAACTGGTCGGCTGACCCGCTCCTCCGGCTTCGCACCGCCCCCGGTACCGCACAGCACCGGGGGCGGTGTGCTGTGCGGGGCCGGGGACGAACGGTTGTGGGTGACGTCCTAGAAGATCAGCTCCTCGATCTCCCGGATCCGATCGAGCAGTTGGCCTCGGATGTGCTCCCTGATGGTGCCCAGCTGGTCGTCGACGTGTTCCTGGCCCAGCGACAGCGCCTCGATCTCCCTGACCATCTTCTGTTGTGCCCGCCTGCTGAGCAGCAGGAGCGCCGGCGGGGCGCCCCACTTCAGGGCGGCCTGGGCCATCTGCACGGCCGGATGCCCCGGAGCGCGCGGCTGCAGCGGGTTCAGAGACCGCTGCTGCTGCTGGAGCATCATGTTCTGGGCCCACAGGAACCACTGCTGCGTGAACCGGTTCAGCTCCCCTTCCCTGCCCACGTACCGCTGAAGCTGTTCCGTGAGGCCCTGGGCGACACCGAGCGGAAGCCGGAAGTCGAGATCGAGCGCGTCGTCCGGCACCCCGTGGTCCCGGCAGATCACGGACAGACCGCTTCCCAGCTCCTCGTTCAGCGCGATGCGGAGATCGTCGATCGCGGCTGGTTCCGGTTCCTCCTGGACGAGTTCGAGCAGTGCTTCCTGGGCGACGCCGGTGTTGCGGTGGGCGAGACGGCCTGCCTTGACATATGCGGCCAGTCTCCGCTTGAGCTGATCGAAGCCCGTCCTGATGTGCTCCGAGCACACCTCGTCGAACCGGTCGCCCTCGAGCAGTTCGGTGACCGCGTCGCGGAAACTGTCGAGACGGATCTCGGTGTGCCCGGCGAGAGCGAGCCCCTTTGCCACCGAGAAGGACGGTTCGGAGTCGTTCTCGATGGTCGCACCGGGGAAGACCTGCGCGCACAGCCGGCGGGTGAGGAGCATACGGGAGCCACCACCGGTCAGGACGATACGGTCGGGGCTGCTGGACATCTCCCGTGCCTTCTCCAGCAGTTCGCGGAACTCGTCCGCCCAGCCGCCGGGCGCCGTGATCAGTGCGGTGATCTCGAGGCCTCGGAGCCAGTCCCACGCCAGGTCGACGACCGGCTGGAACCGGGGGTTCACCCACATGTCCATGATTCCCGACAGAGAGCCGCTGCACTGGGCTTCCTTCGCGCGACGGCACGCGAGCAGGAGGAACTCCCGACCGCCGTCCTGGGCCAGCGCGTCCACGAGCTCCGCACGGTCCGCGAGGCTGTCGATCACCCGATCGGCCACTTGGCGGTCGATACTGCGGCAGCCGAAGTCCGCGCCCAGAGGCAGACTTGTGGGCTCCCCCTCACCGACGACGGTGAAGTCCGTCGTCGACGAACCGATGTCGATCACCAGCAGCGTCTGTCGCCGCATCTGCTCCCGCACGGCCCGGAACGAGAGACCGTCCGGATGCGCCGGTCGGCTCACGTGGACGAGGGCGGCCTGCGACTCCGGCAGCAGCCGCGTCCGAACCCCCCGCATCGTCAGATGCGCCGCGTAGGCACGGACCACGGACTCCTCCCAGCCGGCGGGGTGACCGACGACGAGCAGAGGCTCCAAAACGGTTCCCGTGGCGTCCGCGCCCGGCTGCCCGCCGTTCTCGTGCTCCGAGAAGAACTCCGCGAGGAACTCGGCGAGAAGCGACTGCACGAACAGCACCGGTTCCGGTGTCTCCAGACCGGTCAGCGCCGGCCCGTGCTTGAAGTTGAGGCTGAACTCCGCGGCCCCCGTGGCCGATACGGCCTCCTCACCGAGCAGTCGGCGGCGGTCGGCCGCGGAACGCGCCATCGCGGTGAGCACCGAGCGTTCACCGGTCGCCCGACGCTCGTAGATCCGGTTCTGCGCAACGCCCCCCGTCGGCGTCCACGCCAGGGTCGTCTCGCCGTCTCCGAGGTCCAGTCCGATGACAAGGCCCTCCGCCGGTGTCCCGGCGACCCTGCCCTCTCCGGCATCCGTCAAGGGGTCTCCTCGTCATTGTCACCCGCCGGTAGGCCGGTGCCGCCGCCCGTCGTGACGGTGAGCACCTCGGTCAAAGCCTCGATCTCCGTCCGGCCGGGCGGCGGCGGGAATTCGAGTCCGGCACGTCTGCTGGAGGTGGCCCGCAGCAGATCCATGAGCAGTGGGTCGTTCTCCGCCAGCTGCATCTCGTCCCGATGAAGGCCCGAGCGCTGGTTGTCGGTGGCGGCCTGGTCCATCCGGACCCACGCCTCGGGACGCCGGCTGACCATCGCGTAGAAAGCGGGATGCTGGAGCCGGATCGTGAGCAGGATCGCGGCGTGCAGCATCCGGTCCCGGCTCGGAGGGCTGTGCAGCGTCAGGGTGGTCACGGTCAGGTTCAGCGCGTTGACGAACCTGCGGACCCGCCGCGGGTTCTGCCCGTAGGCGACGCCGACGAGCTCCCAGAGGGCCGGATCGCCGCCCAGGCCGACGACCTTGTCGCGCAGGTGCCGGGCCATCGCCTCGAAGGTGACGTGCGGCAGGTGGTACGGAAATTGGATCAGCTTCTCCAGGTACTTGCGGCCCCGTTCCTGGTCCCCGTCGTAGCGCAGCGCGACGGCGTCCACCATCACGTGCTGATCCATGGCCAGCACGAAGACGCAGGAGGACTCGCCGAGAAAGAGCTTCATGGAGTCCAGGACCGTCGTCGCGGCCTGCGGAGTGCAACGGTCCAGGTCGTCGATGAGTATGATCAGCCGGCCGCCGTCGGTGTACTTGTCGACCACCTCCGCGAAGTCGAACTCGAACTGGTTGACGTGCCGGTACTCCAGCGGGTCCGTCTCGTCCCACGTCGCCTTGAAAGCGTCGGCGTCGCTCGTCGCGACCATCCCGCCGGTGAGCGGCACGACCGCCCGCCGGGCCACCAGCCAGGCCGCCGTGCGGCTCAGCGCCAGCGCCTTCCGGCGGGCTTCCTGAAGCCTGGAGCGGCGCTGCGCGTCGGAGTCCTCACTGATCTTGAGGACGATCTCGTCGAGAATGGTCTGGATGAGCGCGTGCCAGACCTCTTCGCGCTGGTCGTACTTCCATGGATTGAAGGTGACGACCGGCATCCCGCGCTCGTGCAGCAGCGAGCGGCAGATGTTGAGGAAACTGGACTTGCCGGTGCCCCACGCGCCGTAGACGGCCACACTCAGCGGCAGGTCGTGCGTGCTCTCGATCGCGTCGCACAACACCTTGGCGTGGGGCAGGAATCCGAAACGGTCACCGGCGGGATCCTTGACCGGATTATCAGTCAACAGCATCGGCTCTTGCATGGAGACATGCTGTCACCGGGCGGCCACGCTGTCAGGACATCTCGCTTATGGGTGCCGGTAAGGGTCTTTTGTCGACGGGCAGTTGATGGCATTTCAGAGGCGCGGCGGCCGTCGCCCGGCCGTCCTGCTCCTGCCGGCGTTGATGCCGCTCGCCCCGCCGGTCAGGGGGCCAGCGCCGTGACCATGTCGGCGGCGGCCAGCAGCCGCACGCGGGAGGCGTCCAGGCCCAGCGGGTGCAGGGCGAACACCTCGCCCCCGTCCGCCGGTTCGATGTCCCCGCGGAGCAGGTACGCGAGCTCGGGCCGCGCTCCGCGTTCGTACGTGTCCGTGGCCGTCACGTCCGTGTCGGGTGAGCCGATCCGTGCGGCGAAGGCGGCCACGTCCTCGCCGTCCCGCCGCCGGTAGGTGCTCCGCGAGCCGTCGGTGTGCCGCACGACGACCGTGGAGGCACGCGCCGCCGACTGCCACACCGCGAGCTCGCCGAGGCCCACCCGGGCGCCGGATGCGAACAGCTCCGTGAGCCTGTGCGCGAGCGTGGCCAGCGCGTCGGCGTGCCGCCACACGGCGTGCTGAGTACCGGTGACGCCCTTGACCACGTCCAGCCAGCGCATGCTCCTGGCCTGCACGTCGAGGACGAGCGGTACACAGGCGCGGTTGCTGCCGGTCAGGTCGAAGCGCTGCTCGACGGAGCGAGGCTCGAAGACCGGGCCGGCGTTGCCGGGACCGTCCCGCAGCATGAGCCCGGCGAAGGCTTCCGCCAGGTCGCCGAAGGGCACGTTGTTGTACGAGTACACAACGGCAACCACGTAGCGCACCCCTGCGGCGTCGAGCCGGTCCAGGTCGAGGTCGACGAACTCGCTCGCGCCGAGCGGAGGCGGCGCGTCCTGGAGGTCTCCCGAGTGCACGGCGGCAGCAGTGGCGAACCGCAGCCGGGTGTAGTCGCAGACCCCGATGTGCCGCCAGTCCGCGTCGAACATCGCGGCGGAGAGGTCGAGGTCGGTGCGCCCCGAGTCGGCGCTCTCCATCCAGTGTAGGAACAGGCGCAGCGTCCTGCCGTCCGGCACGGCCAGTTCGCTGCCGCGGGGCAGCGTCACCAGGGCGCGGGACGCGGTCCGTTCGGTGAACGGCGCGATCACCCCGTCCAGCGTCGCGTCGACCACGGCGGTCGCCACAGGAGCAGAGCGGCCGGCCCGGCGCAGGATCTCCGCCGTCAGGACGTCGACCACCGGCCGTACCAGGGCGTGCGGCAGCGCGCCCCGGTGATCGTCGGTCACATGGGCTTTCGTGCAGGCACCCTTCGGGAAGAAGACCCGCACCGTGTGGTCCCGCGTACGGGTGCGGATCGCGCCGAGCGCGGACAGCAGGACCGCCGGGGCGACCCGTGCGGCGGTTCGCTCCAGTGCCGCCACCACCGCCCGGGCACCGTCCTTGTCGTCCCCGGCATCGGCGACGCGCAACAGATGGTCGAGGCGGCGGACGAGTTCGCCGGGACGCCGTTCGAGCAGGGTGAGCGTCGTGGCGAGGTCTCCGTCGGCGAGGGCGGCTTCGAGCTGGCCTCCCCAGCCGCGGGCCGTGACCGTCGGTCCGTCGGCGTCGATGCCGTCGGCCGTCACGGCGGCCGTGCGCAGGGCGTCGGACAGGCGGTCGTCACCGAGCCGTGTGCCGCGCAGTACGGCAAAGGCGAGGGCGGCGCGCGGGAAGCGGTCCGCGTGCTCGAAGGGGTGGAGGAGCTCCGCGGCGGTGATCCAGGCACGCCGGTGCCGCCGCATGTCCTGGGCGGCCTGTGCGGGGTCGAGCGCGTCGAGGACGGACAGCAGGGCGCGGCGCAGGGGCCGGGCGACGGGGGCGAACCGCGGAATCTCCACGAGCCCGGCATCCCCGCCGGAGCGCAGCACCAGCACCCGCAGCACGTCGGTGGCGGTGTCGACGAGGCCGGCCACGACCGGAAGCGCGGCCGGCAGAGCCGCAGGGTCGGCGAGCAGCCAGGTGACGAGGCGCGCCTTCGTCTCACGGCCGGGCACGGTGGCGGGCAGCCGGCCGAGGTCGTCGCGGGAGCGTGCGCCGAGCAACGCGTCCAGGTCGTCCGCGTCCTTTGGGGACAGCGCACCGGTGCGGGCGAGCAGTACGTCCAGTTCACGTGCGGCGTCGGCCTGGCTGTCGGCGAAGTCTCCGCCGTACGTCAGCAGACGCAGCCGCTGAGGCGGCCCGCCACGGCCGGACGGCGTGCGGCGCGGACGCCGGGGGCGCAGGAAGGGATCCGCGGGGTCGATGCGCCGTTCGCACACGGGGCAGGCCGAGAAGTCCGCGCCGTCGAAGCAGGCGCCGCACACGAGATGGGCGCAGGGCGCGACGGGAACGACGGAGTCCACCGTGCCGCACAGGACGCAGGGCTGCTCCGGGCGCTGGAAGAGCACGCTGAGTACCCGCTCGACGTAATGCCCGTAGGTGTCGTGCGGCGTGCTGTCGGGAAAGTCGCGCAGCAGCGGCTCGTGCGGCCGGTCCGCGCCGAGTGCTCGGTCGATGTCATGGAGCAGCGCCCGGCCGGCACCGCCGAGGGCGCGTGCGTCGAGCGAGGCGAACGCGGCGCGCAGCGCGGGGGCCACCAGGTAGCCGCGGTCGGCGAGATCGGCTTCGATCAGTGACGCACCCCGCTCACCCGCCGGATCGGCCACCGCCCCGGCAGCCGGCAGGTAGACCGCACCCCGGCGTTCGAGGAGCACGGCGGCAAGGCTGCGCGGGCGGGCTGCGGTGGCGTTGCGGACGGTGACGATGCTGCTGGACATCTGTGGTTCTCCCCCTCCCGGGATGACCGGGTGACGCGCGGGGCGGGAAGTGAGCACGCTGTTTCATCTGAAGAAGGTGAGAAGGAAGCACACCCGAGAGCCGCCCCGCGCACGACGAACCTAACAGGGAACAGACGGGCCGATCATCTGATTTCCGGGGGCCGAGCAGGCCCTTGGACCCGATCTCGGGTGCCGCCGCCGATGGCGGGAAAGGACACTCCGAGAGCGCCCGCGGCAGCACCGGTCACCAGCAGCTCGTCGTAGGGAGCCTGGCCGGACAACGCGATCGACGTTCCCTCGATCGCGCCGACGAAGGCGAGGGCGACGACTGCGGACGGCGGGCCGTCCGCGATGGAACCCGCCTCCCGTCCGGCTTGGACGAGGTCAGCGCAGCGCTCGACCAGCTCTTGGTAGGCCAGCTCGATCTCCCGCCCGACCGGATGGTCCTGGCCGGTGAATTCGAGGCGCAGCGCGATCGCCACCCTGGCGATGTCGCGGCGGCAGAACACGGCGTGACCGCGTGCCAGGGTGAGCAGCGCGCCGACCGGATCCGACTCCTGCTCGACGAGCCGGCCCACTTCCTGGTCCCAGTTCTCCATGACCCAGGCGATCACGGCCAAGGTCAGGTCCTGCTTGTCCTTGAACAGGTGGTAGAGCGCGCCGCGGGTGTACCCGGCGTCCTTGGCCACCTGTTCGAGCACGAGGTTGCCGTAGCCGTAGCGGGACAGGCCCCGCGCGGCCGACTCGAGCAGCGCGGAACGTGTGCGCGCTCTGCGGTCGGCCTGGGTCGGCCTGGTCTGTTTCTCGTTGCGCATGCCTCGCTCCGATCAGTTGGCCGAGACCTTGCTTGCGATCAGCCGCCGGGCCGCCCAACGGTGACCGATGCCGACGACGCGCCAGACGAGTCGGGCCGGCCCGGGCCGGCGGTAGCGCAGCACGCTGGTGAACAGCCGGCGGTCCGGCTCGACCCGGCGGCCGATGAGCGCGACATGCATCAGCGGCAGGGACGCCGTCAGACGCACCACGTCGGGACCGGACTCGACGATCCGGAAACCCTCGACGTGGTCCGCCTGTTCGGCAGCCCCGCCGCGGACGCCCAGCATCCCCGCGACGCGGTCCACCCACTGCGGCGTGCCGGCCAGTCCGGCCCGCACCCACGCCTCGGGCGCGTGCGGATCCGGTTCGGGCAGCCGGAGTTCGAAGGCGTCCGCGTAGTCGTACCGCGCGGCGGCGGCGACCGGATCGGTCACTTCGACCTGCCGTACCCGCTGCACCAGTTGACTCTTGCCCATCTCGCAACCCCCTTGACGGTCCGGTCGCTCCACCATACATACATGCATGCACGTATGTAAGTCCTCGGGCCGTCGGCAGGAACAGCCGAACCGATCAGCGGGCCCGGGAGCGGAAGGTGCGGCGGTAGGTGTCGGGGGGCACGCCGACCGTGCGGTTGAAGTGGCGGCGCAGCGTCGTGGCGGTGCCCATGCCGGTGGCGGCCGCGATGGTGTCGACGCTGTCGTCGGTCTTCTCCAGCAACTCCTGGGCGTGGCAGATCCGTTGGGTCAGCAGCCATTGCAGCGGTGTGGTACCGGTCGCCGCCCTGAAGTGGCGGGTCAGGTGGCGCGAGCTCATCCGTGCCTGGCGGGCCAAGTCCTCGACCGTCAGCGACCGGTCGAGCCGTTCCAGGATCCAGGGGAAGAGGGCGGCGAGCGGGTGGTCGTCCCGGGCGGGCACCGGGGTGGTGACGAACTGGGCCTGGCCGCCTGCCCGGTGCGGTGGCACGACGAGGCGGCGGGCGACGGCGTTGGCGACCGAAGAGCCGTGGTCGAGGCGGACGAGGTGCAGGCAGAGGTCCAGCGCCGCGGCCTTTCCGGCGGACGTGAGCACGCTGCCGTTGTCCACGTAGAGCACGTCCGGGTCGACCCGCACCCGGGGGTGACGGGCGGCCAGGGCCTCGGTGTGCGCCCAGTGCGTGGTTGCGCGTTTCCCGTCGAGCAGGCCTGCGGCGGCCAGCACGAACACGCCCGTACACAGGGAGACCACACGTGCACCCGCCTCGTGGGCCGCGCGGACCGCGTCGACCAGGTCGGCGGGTGGAGCCTCGTCGACGTCGGCCCAGCCCGGGACGATCACGGTGCCGGCGTACTGGAGCCGGTCGAGCCCGGAGTCGGGCTCCAGCAGGAATCGGCCGACCGGCACGGCGACCGGCCCGCAGACGGTGACGTCGTACCAGGGGACCGTTACGCCGGCCGGGGCGGCGGCGAAGACCTCGTACGCCAGGGACAGTTCGAAGTGCAGCATCCCGTCGGTGACGGCCAGCGCGACAGTACCCATGTCGGGAATTGTACGGGTCATGTCGTTCCGGACACTCACGGTCGGGGGCTCGCCCCCGTCAGGATGGGCGCAGTCGATCATTCGAGCACAGGGAGAACCCATGGGATCGGGGCAGACGGTTACGGTGTTCGGCGCGTACGGGCACACCGGGCGCTTCGTGGTGGCGGAGCTGCGGGAGCGCGGATTCGTCCCGGTTCTCTCCGGCCGCGACGCCGGCAGGCTGCGGGCGCTGGCGGCGTCGGGCCCCGGACTCGAGGTCCGGCCCGCGTCGGTCGACGATCCCGTCTCGCTCGACCGCGCGCTGGCCGGGGCGGCGGCGGTGATCAACTGCGCCGGGCCCTTCGCGGCGACTGCCGCGCCCGTGATCGAGGCGGCCCTGCGGGCCGGGATCCCGTATGTGGATGTGGCGGCCGAAATCGAGGCCAACGCCGACACGTTCGCACACTTCACGGACCGCGCCCGCGCCGCAGGCTCGGTGGTCGTCCCCGCGATGGCCTTCTTCGGCGCCCTCGGCGACCTGCTGGCCACCGCCGCGATGGGCGACTGGACGGCGGCCGACGAGGCGCACGTCGCGTACGCGCTGAGCAGTTGGCAGCCCACCGGCGGGACGCGGTCCGCGGGCGCGGTCTCCCGGCAGCGGCGGGGCGGCGCACGCGTCGTGTACCGGAACGGGCGGCTGGACTACCGCCAGGACGAGGCGACAACCCTCGCGTGGCCCTTCCCGGCCCCGCTGGGCCCCAAGGAGGTCATCGGGGAGTTCACCATGGCCGACGTCGTCACCATCCCCAGCCACCTGCCCATCCCCGAAGTGCGCACCTACATGACGGTCGAGGCGGCCAGGGACGTGTCGGCCCCGGACACGCCGACCCCCACCGCGGTCGACGAGCAAGGGCGGTCCGCGCAGACCTTCCTCGTCGACGTCGTCGTGCGCTCCGGGGACACCGAACGGCGCGCCGTGGCGAGAGGGCAGGACATCTACGCCGTCACCGCGCCGCTCGCTGTGGAAGCGGTCGACCGCATCCTCACGGGACGGACCAGGACGGTGGGCGTCGCCTCCGCCGGCGAGATCTTCGACGCGCCCGACTTCCTCCGCGCGCTGTCCTCGCACATCTCCGTCTCGACGCACTGAAAGGTCTCGTCACTTCCCGACCCCGGGGCGCGTGGCCGGCGCGGCGCCCGCCGCCTCCCGGTCGCCGAGCCTGGGGAACAGCGGGACGGGCGGCGGGAGGACGCCGTCGACGGGGGTGCACTGGTCCGTGATCCGGGCCGCGGCCTCCGGAAGGAACGGGGCGAGCCGGTCGGCGAGGACCAAGCAGGCCGCCAGCAGAGCGCCGAGGACCTCGTCCAGCCGCTCCCCCGCACCGCGGTCCCCACTCTTCTCGGCCCGGGCGTGCACCCACGGCCTGGTGGCGTCGACGCAGCGGTTGGCCTCCTCCACGATCGTCCACACCGCGGCGGCCGCGCGCCGGAAGTCGTATGCCTCGAGGGCCGCTTCGATCTGCAGGGGGCTGTCCTCGCACGCCCGCGCAAGCCGTTCCGAGACGGGCCGGATGCCGCCTGCGGCAGCGGGGCGGCCCGCGCGGTAGCGGTGGATCATGGTCACGATGCGGTTGACGAGGTTGCCGAGGCCGCCGGCAAGGTCACTGTCTGCCCGCTGCACGAGCCGTTCCGGGGTGAAGTCGGCGTCGCCGACGCGCGGTACGTCGCGCATCAGCCACCACCGCACGGCGTCGGTGCCGTGGTCCGCGGCGAGCGCCGCGGGGTCGACGGTGTTGCCGGTGGATTTGCTGATCTTGCGGCCGTCGACGGTCAGATAATCGTGGACGAGGATGTCGGTGGGCAGCGGGAGTCCCGCCGACAGCAGCATCGCCGGCCAGTACACGGCGTGGAAGCGGATGACGCCCTTGCCCACTGCGTGGACGCGCCGGTCGCTCCCCGTCCACCACCGGTCGAACTCCGCGTCCGCCGTGCCGTATCCGAGGCTGGTCACGTAGTTGCCGAGAGCGTCCCACCACACGTACACGACCTGGTCCCGGTCGCCGGGGACGGGGATGCCCCATCCGCGGGCGCGCGTCTGGGAACGCGAGACGGAGAAGTCGTGGAGGCCGCCTTCGATGAGGCTCAGGACCTCGTTGCGGCGTGCGGCGGGCTGGATGCGCAGCCGGCCGTCGGTGATGAGTTCGCGGAGGGTGTCGGCGTAGCGAGAAAGCCGGAAGAACCAGTTCTCCTCGGCGACGGCCCGGGGAGGTGTGCCGTGTTCGGGACAGCGGCCGTCGGTGAGGTCCTCCGGAGCCCAGAACTGTTCGCAGCCAACGCAGTACAGGCCTTCGTAGTGCTTGCGGTAGAGGTCGCCCGCCTCGGCGCACCGCTGCCACAGACGTTCCACTCCGGCCCGGTGCCGGGGGTCGCTGCTGGTGCGGATGAAGTCGTCGAACGACAGCGCCAGCGGGTCCCGCAGATCGGCGAACGCCGCCGCGTTGCGGTCGACGAGCTCCTGCACGCCGATGCCCTCCGCCTCCGCCGCGAGGACGTTCTTGAGGGAGTTGTCGTCGGTTCCGGTGAGCAGCCGGACGCTGTCTCCGGCCTGCCGGCGGTGGCGCGCCAGTACGTCGGCCTGCACCAGCTCCAGGGCGAAGCCCAGGTGCGGGCGGGCGTTGACGTACGGGATGGTCGTGGTGATGTAGGTGGTACGCGGATCGGTCATGGCTCCTCCTGATGTCCCGGGGAGGGCGCCGACCCGCAAACGCGAACGAGGCCCCACCGGGGGGCCTCGGTACGTCACACGTCCGTCTCAGCAGCCCCTGTGGCGGGGCATCATCCGGAACGTGTGTGTGGTCATGGCGCGAGGCTAGCAGTGCGGCGGGCCGGTGCGCACGGTGATTTCCCCGAGCGGCGGCAGGCCGGTGCGCACGTGGATTTCCCCGGCCGCGGCGGCCGGTGCGCACTGGGGCCCCGGGCCCGCACGGGCAGCGGGGCCGAGCACGCCATGGGGTGCTCGGCATGGGGCGCAGGTCATGGGGCGCTCGGCATCGGCCGGCCGCCGGCGACGCGCCGCGGGACCGACCTCACGGACCGCTGAGGCGGCGTGCGACCCCGGCTGCGGCAGAGCCACACGGTCGCATGGGGTACGAAAGGCCCTCGGCGCACAGCATCGACCGGGCCGCCCCACCGTGTGGCGGACGGACAGCCGCTTGCCCTTCCCGTCCCGTCCCGGCTCTCCCAACGGCCGGAGGGCTCTGTGACGACCATCACTCCGCTTGTTCGCGTTGGATGTAGACCGAACATCCTGCGGCGGGCGTATGCCCCCTGAAGCAAGAGATCCGGGAGAGCGCGTTGACCGTCGAGGAGTTCGAAGATTTCTACGCCCAGAAGGTCGCCTGCCTGACGGGGCAGTTGTACGTCATGCTCGGCGACCTGCACGAGGCGCAGGATGTCGTGCAGGAGGCGTTCGTCAAAGGGTGGACCCGCCGACGGCAGCTCGACCGTGACGGCCACCCCGAGGCATGGATCCGTACGGTGGCCTGGCGTCTGGCGGTGAGCCGATGGCGGGTCCGCCGGCGTACGGCCGACGCATGGAAGCGGGGCGGCGCTCCACCGCCTCATGTCGAGGCGCCCGGCCCGGAGCAGGTCGTCCTGGTCGAAGCTCTCCGTGAGCTGCCCGCGCAGCAGCGCCGCACGCTGACCCTGCACTATCTGTGCGACCTGACCGTGGAACAGATCGCCACCGAAACAGGCCTGTCCACCAGCACCGTCAAGACTCACCTGGTCCGCGGGCGGGCCGCGCTCGCGCACCGCCTGGGGGACCCCCGCATCGAGGAGGGCCCCGATGTCTGAACCCCAGGATCCGCTGCGGTCCCTGTTCCGGCAGGCCGGGAACTTCGGGCAGAGCCGCGCCGAAGCGGCCCCTGTCGCCCACATCACCGAACGCGGGAAGCAGTCGTACCGCCGCCGCCTCGCCGCATTGGCGGCGGGAGCATGTCTGGTCGTCGCGGGGGGCAGCGCGGGCGCAGTCGCTCTGTTGCAGAGCGATCCTCCACCCGCTCCACCGGCGATCAGCCCTTCACCCGCTCATCGCTCACCCGCGCCGTCCAGCCAGGCACCGTCCACCCACGCCCCTCTCCCCGGCCGCACCACTCCGGCCTCGACCGCGACCGGTTCTACCGCGCCGGGTTCCGTGCCGCCATTCTCGACCGAGCTCGGTTCTCCGCCGCCGGACGGCCCGTCAGGCACCCCGACCAACCCGCCGACCCACCTGGGCACCACTCAGCCGCCACCGTCCGGGGCGTCCTCCTCACCGCCCTGACCCTGACGTCCCCCGTTACCCGGCGCGCGGCCACCGCCACCGGGTGGTCAAGCACGCCGGTTCGCGCCGCTCCGTACCCACCCATGTCCGAAAGCTCCAGATATGACACTGCCGCCGCCCCAGTTGAGTCGCCCCCGCCCCGCACGTCACCAGCCACCGCACGCGCAGCCCCCGCCGACGCCAGGGGCCCTGTTCCGGGACCGAGCGCGTTCCTGGCTCGGCCCCGCCGACCGCGAGGTGCTGTGGCTCTACCTGCTGACTCGGCTGTCCCTGTGGGTCACCGCCTACTGCACCCGCTGGTTGTTCCCCGGCCGGTCCGGCACCCGCGAACCCGACCCGGTTCTCGCGTCGTTCGAGCAATGGGACTGGCATCACTACCTGCAGATAGCCCGCGACGGCTACTTTCCCGACCAGAGCGGCCCTGCGCAGGGCGGCGACCGGGACAACCGGGAGGCGTTCTTCCCCGGATTTCCGCTGATGCTGCGTGCCGTGCACGTCGTCGTCCCCCACTGGACGGCGGCCGGGCTGCTGATCTCCTTCGTGGCCGGAGCAGTTGCCGTACTGGCTCTGGCCCGGCTCGCGCGCCGGTACCTGCCCGACGCACGCGGCGAACGGCGCACCGTCCTGTTCTTCCTGCTCTCACCATGCGCGGTGTTCCTCGCCGCCGGCTACACCGAGGCGCTCTTCCTCTCGCTGGCCCTGCCCGCCTGGCTCGCCGCCCTGCGGCACAGCTGGCCCCTCGCGGCCGGCCTCACCGCGCTGGCCACCACCGTGCGGGTGAGTGGTCTCTTCCTCGCCGCCGCCGTCGCGCTCCACTTCCTTCTCGTCGCGCGAACGCGAGCCCACTGGCGCGCCCTGCCCTGGCTGGCGCTGCCTGCCGCGCCGGCAGCCCTGTACGCCTGGTACCTGCACGCACACACCGGTGACTGGCTGGCCTGGAACCACGCCCAGGAACGCGGCTGGCACCGAACGTTCCACGCCCCCTGGGACACCTGGTCCGTCACGTGGAACTCGGCCTTCGACCGGCTCCACGGCACCGGCTACGCCTTCATGTTCCAGGCCGAACTCGTCACCATGGTCGTGGGACTGGTCCTGTGCGTCGTGCTCGTGCGGCGACGCCGCTGGCCGGAGGCGGCGTACATCGGCCTCACCCTTGCGGCGCTCGGCACGTCGTACTGGTACATGTCCATCCCCCGGTCCACGCTGCTGTGGTGGCCACTGTGGATCGGTCTGGCCTCGTGGAGCCTGCGCAGGCCGCGGCTCACGACCGTCTGGCTCTGCCTCGTCGGCCCGCTGAGCACGGTCTTCGCCATGACCTTCCTGTCGGGGCGATGGACCGGATAGCAGGCCACACCGTGCGCCGAGTCAGGCGATCACTTTTCCACGCAGGATGATGCGACTGGGGTGCGCCGGAATCGGGCTGTCGAGGGTCGGATCCGTGTCGTAGGCGACGAGGTCGGCAGGGCCCCCGTCGACCAGTCCGGGAAGCCCCAGCCAGGCTCTGGCCGCCCACGACGCCGCCCCAAGAGCCGCTTCCACCGGCAGGCCGGCGCGGACAAGCCATTCGACCTCTGACGTGACCTTGCCGCACGGGAAGCTGTCGGTGCCCGCGAGTACCGTGACTCCGGCTTCGTACGCGGCCCGGACGTTGGGCAGCATGCCTTCCCAGCCGCTCAGCCACCAGTCGCGACGGGCGCTCGGCTCCTCGGCGCGCCGTCGATCGGCTCCAGCGCCGAAAACACTGAGGGTCGGAACGAACGCGGTGCCCTGGGCAGCCATTCGACCGATGAGCCCGGGATCCAGGTGCATGCCGTGCTCGAGGCTGTCGACGCCTGCCTGAACGGCATGGCGGCTGCCATCGGCGGTCTGGCAGTGGGCGGCCACACGGCCGCCGACCGCGTGGACGGCCTGTACAACGGCGGTGAGGACGTCCTCGGGCAACGCCGGTTCATCGTGCTTCCAGTCGACGACGACCTTGCACCAGCCCGAGGACGCCTCGGCTTCCTCGACCGCCGCCTGCACGAGGTCCGCTTCACTCACGTCACGCCCGAAGCCGGGAAGGAAGCGGCCGGGAGTGGCCAGCCAACGCCCGGCCGAGCGGACCCGCGGCATCACCGGATCCTGGTCCACCCAGCTCGGTATGCGGGCGGCGGACCCGGGTGACCGGACCAGCAGTACGCCGGCGTCGCGGTGATCGGTCAGGTGCCGGCGGAGCGTCTCATCGCTGAACGGCGCATGGATGTCCTCGGTGCCCGGGTGCGTGTGCACGTCGACCAGGCCGGGCAGCAGCCACCCGCCGTCGACAACGAGCTCCGCATCACCGCGAACCGGTTCGGTCCGCAGCCGGTCCCCGTCGATCCAGAAGGATCGCTCTTCCCGCTCCGGCAACACGACACCACGCACCTGGAGTACCACCGGCGAGTGCCTCCTCGAATCCCCTGAGCCGATTCGTTGATCCTACTGTCACCGGAATCAACGCGGCTTTTTCCAGGGCCAGTTGCAGCAGGTGGCGGGGCCGCGCCGAAGGCCTCCGCACCTAAGGCTGCCGACGCGCCGGAAGGACCCTGGCGCCGTGCCAGCCATACTGTTCGTGAAAGCGCAGGGCGGCGTCAGGCGTCCTGAATACGGCGGAAGGGCCGGTCCGCTTCCAGTTCGAACGCCAGCTCCAGCAGCGTCCGTTCAGCGCCGGGGCGGCCGGACAGCATGACGCCGATCGGCAACCCGTCCGCCGTCGCGCTCGCAGCCGGCACCGAGATCGACGGGGTCCCTACGACGTTGTTGACCGGGGTGAACGCGACGTACGCGAGGATCCGTTCGATCAGCGTCGGGTAGGGAACGCCGGGGTTGAGGTGGCCGATCGGCGGCGTGGTGTGGGCTAGCACCGGGGAGAGGACGAGGTCCAGCCCGCGGAACGCCGCCGCGTACGCCTCCCGCGTACGCTTCAGCCGCCGCAGCACGCCCGGCGTGCGCTGCCAGTTCTTCAGGTACGTCTCGCGCAGTCCCCGGCTGAGGCCGTCCATGCGGCGACGGTCGAAGTCCGTGCCGAGGGTGCGGCCCGTGACGCCGATCAGGAACGACACCAGCCCCCAGTAGGTGAGGAAGTCCTCGGTGAAACGGGGGTCGATCGCCAACTCCACCGGCTGCACGGTGTGGCCGAGCCGCTCGAGCGTCGCCACCGTCTCCGTGACGGCCGCCCGGGTGGCTGCGTCGGAGTGGACACCGTTCGGCGAGTCCAGCAGGAACCCGACGCGCAAACGCCGCTCCGAGGGGCCCTCGACCCGGCCCACCGGCGGCAGCTTCGGGTTGCGCCAGTGCGTCTCGGCGGCGGCGAGGAACGCGGCGCTGTCCCGCACGGAACGGCTCACGACGCCGTCGGTGACGATGTCGATCGGTAGCTGACGGCCCTGCGCGTTCGGCACGACCCGGCCACGGGTCGGCTTCAGCCCGACCAGTCCGCAGCAGGCGGCGGGTATGCGGATCGAGCCGCCACCGTCGTTGGCGTGCGCGATCGGCACCGCCCCGGCCGCAACGAGCGCTGCACTGCCGCCCGACGACCCGCCCGACGAGTGGCCGGTGTGCCAGGGGTTACGGACGGGCTCGGCGTCCTCGTACTCCGTGGTGGGGCTGAAGCCGAACTCGGGCAGCCGGGTCTTGCCCAGGACCGTGACTCCGCTGCTCAGGAACTGCCGGGCGAACGGCGCGTGCCGCCGCGCAGCCCTCGGCTCGAATGCGGCGCTGCCGTGTCCGGTGGGCAGCCCCAGGTAGTCGGTGTTGTCCTTGACGAAGGTCGGCACTCCGGCGAAGGCTGCTCCCGTCCGGGATCCGATCGCCGGAACGTCGATGTGCATCTGGACGGCGTTGAGCCGGTCCTCGACTTCGCTGACGCGCGCCGCAGCGTCCCGGGCGACCTCTGCGGCGCCGACCTCTCGCCGCCGGACCGCCTCGGCGAGCCCTACGGCGTCGTGCTCGCCGAGGGCGTCGTCCCGGAAGGCGTGCACCCTGGTCCGTTCCTCGGACGTCGTCACCGCTACCTCCACAACCGAGCATATGGACAGTTGGCCGCCATCATTCCTTACCGGCGAGTAGCCCGCGAGCGTTATGGCTCACTGGCATCTGAGCTGCGGTCAGGCGCCGAGGACGGCGAGAAGCGGCAGCGGCACCGGCATGCAGCCCCTGGCCGAGGCGGGAGCCAACGGGCGCGGCAGCCGCGTGGGAAGCGCGAAGCGGCGCGGCGTCCGGCGAAAACGGCGAACGGACCGGGCGGACCGAGTGCCGGTCAGCCGCCCAAGGCGGCCAGGGCGCGGTCGATGCGGCGGAGTACGTGCTTGTCCGTTATGTGCTCACGCAGTCCCTTCAGTTCGAGCCGGGCGGTCTCGCCGCCGATGCGCGCCAGGGCGGTCACGGCGGCCTCCGCGACCCTGACGGGGTTGCGGCCCAGGGCCGCCGCGCCGTCAAGGGTGGTCCAGACGAGCTGGGCCAGTCCGTCGCAGGTGTCCTCACTGGACGGCAGGAGCGACAGGAGCCAGGCGAGGGCCCGCAGGGAGTGGATGTTGTACGGGTCGTACGCGTGCGGGCCGTACCAGCCCCGTAGCGGAACGCTCCGCTGCCGGCCCACCAGGCCGAACCACCGCAGGACATGGCGGCGGACCTGCTCCGCCCCCGCCGTGTCCAGAAGGCCCCGGCCGGTGCGGCGCCAGGCGGCCGAGGGTGTGCTCGCGGAGACCGGGGCCCGGTGAGCGAGCAGTTGCTGCCACGCCTCACCGCCGCGCGCCGCATCCTCGAGCGCCTGGTCCGCCCATGCGTCCCCCGGGTTGAGCACGGGGCCGGGGAAGCGGGTGAGCACATCGCGCAGTGCGGGCTCGTCGTGATAGTCGAGGACGGTGCGCCGGAAGGCCGCCAGGACCGTCGGACCGGGGGTCCGCCCCGCGGCGATCTCCGCGTCGGCGAGCTCCCACTCCCGATGGCCGGAGGCGACATACTCCCCTGCTGTCGCCGCCAGTTGAGCGCGCCGCTCGTCGGCCAGAAGGTCGGGATCGAGATCGCGGGCAATGCCCGTGGCCACGACGAGCAGCTCCGCCCGGAAGTAGGACACATCCCGCAGGGCGATGTCACCGGTCCGCTCGGCCTCCGGGTCGCGGTGCCACTGCGCCCACGTACGCGCCAGCTCCAGGCGGTCGCCGTCCGGCAGTTGCCGCAGCCAGGCCATGGCCTCGGGCCCGGGCCCGGTCATGGATCCGTTACGCGCCGCGGCCTCCATCACCGCCCGGGCCAATCCGGCCAGGTCACCGCGCTCGGCGAGTGCGCGTCGGCGCTCGGCCTGGGCCAGAAGTACCCCTGGGTCTGCCAACCATCCGCTCATGCCGCGAGCCTAGAAGGTGACACTGACAGCCCGGGTCGCTGCGCGAGCCCCGGGCGGACATCAAAAGGGCGGCGCCTCCATACCTGCCCCGCGCGCCACGGGCACGCGGCGCATGCGCCGATTCGGCCCGCAATCGGAAGGCAAGCCTCTTCCGATCAGTACATGCCGTCGAGCAGCGGCTCACGGCCACTGCGCCGGAGGTAGTGACCACGCCATCCCGCCGCCAGGGTGATCAGCGTCCAACCCACGACGCCGCCGACCAGACCGTCCAGGCGCCCCTCCGGGTCGACGTCCTCGGCCCGCTCCATCGGGACGACTCCCTCAGGGTCACGGACGACGTCGATCCGGTCGCCCACGCTCAGGCCGGGGTTGCTGCCGCGGTACTCGAGCGTCTCGTCCAGCTCGCCCTCGGGACCGGCGAGTGTGAACTGGTGGTTGTTGCTCGACGTTCCCGCCGCGCTGTCCGCGGTGACGACGACGCTCTCGCGCACGCCACGCCGGTCGAGCGCGGCCTCGGGCGCGTACTGCACGGAGCCGACGAGGACGAACAGGGCGGGCAGGACGGAAAGCAGCGCCAGCCACCACGCGTGGTGGAGCACGCGCAACACGATGACGTAGGCGAGGACGGAGACACAACCGGTGACAATGGGCACGACGTCGTTGCCCAAACTGGCATATGCGATGGCTGTGTTGCCGACGGCGATGCCCCAGGCCAGCAGCAAGACGGCGACGGTCGCCAGCAGCGACCGCCCCACACTCCCTCGCCGTGGCTGCGGGGTCGGCGATCCGAAGCGGCCGGCCAACGTGTCGGGGGCTGCACCATTCATGGGCGCAGCATAGGCGTTGGCCCTACGGGGGCGCCCGGAGGGGCCGGGGCCGGCAAGGGATGCGCAGGGTGCTCAGGGGTCGGTTGGAGAGCCGACCCGGTTGGTGTCGGGTCCTCGTCAGCCGGACTCTGCCCGTCGTCGCGAGTGTTCCTCAGCGGGAACGGTGCGCACCCTCGACCGGCGACCGCTCAGTGGCGGCCGCTCAACCGCAGTCAACGTAACGCGCTGATGCGTCCGGCCCGCCCTCCAGTCTTCCGAGTCTCAACTGGAGGAACGTCTTCACAACGCCCGCATCGTCGCCGTCCGAGACCGCGCGACGCGCGGGGCGACAGCCCCTGGAGCTCTGCGACACGTCGTACGGTCACCCGAAGGGCGTCGGCTCCTGCGTCGCTGTCTCGTCCGCTGCGGCCCTCGGTGCCGGCAGCGTCCCGTCAGCGGCAAGTTCGTTGACCGCTTCCGGGTGCTGCCGCATCAGGTAGTCGACCGCGTGCTCGGTCGTCGACTGGTATTCGAGCTGGTCGCGGTAGAAGCGGAGCCGTTCCTCGCAGTCGGCGATGATCTCGCCCCAGGTTCGGACCCAGATCCGGTACGTCGGCTGGTCGACGACGCATCCGGGCTGCCTGTCCCGCTGGTCCGCCATCTGCCTGAGACTGTCGTCCATGGCGTTTCCGACGAGCCAGAAGTCCCAGGTGACTCGGGTGTCGCGGAACCGGTCGTCCTGGCGAACAGCCTGCGCGTAGCCCGTCACCTGGCCGAGCTCCTCCATTCCCAGAACGACGCTCGGTCGCTTCAGCTCGACGACGAGATGATGCCGTTCGCCCTGACGGTGACGGGAGGCGCGGGACAGCATGAGGTCGACGATGCCTCTGCGGCCGTCCTCCCGGAGCACCGGGCCGGGGGCGGGCTCCGCCCTTCCCAGCAATGCACAGTGCTGTCTGAGGACTTCGTTGAGGCTCCGGTCACTGGCGTGCAGGGAATACTCCTCGCCGAATACCCAGCACTCGCCCTCCAGGATGCGGTGGAGCTCCGTCCGTTCCTTGACCCGACCGCGCGCCTCCGGCTCGAACACGAGGTACTCCAGGGCTGCCAGCAGATCCAGCCGGGCGGTCGCCTGGGTCGAGGCCTTGATGAGCGAGGTGAGCGGGGTGCGGCCGAGGAGCCGTGCTAGTTCCTCCTGTTCCTGTTTCGTGAGCGCGAATACGTCCTCCACGATCCGCAGGATGTCGCCGGGCTCGTGTGTCAGGACGGAGCGCATGAACGCGAGCGTCATCCTGCGCGTCCTCTTTACCGTCGGGGCCGTGGTGTGTGATCGGGGGTATGACGATTGTCTTGCAGGAGCCGGGAATCGACGGGCTGAGCGACGTCGTGGGGGTGTTGCGGGAGTGGCAGTACGACGGGGCGCCGATGCAACTGCATCCGGGGGACCTGGGCTGGTTCTGGCGGTTCGGTGTGAAGGCGACGGCCGCGGCGGTCCGGACGTGGAGCCGGGACGGAAAGGTTCTCGCCGTTGGACTGCTGGACGGTCCCGGGCTGTTGCGGCTGACGATCGTGCCGGACGCTCAGCAGGACGAGGAGCTGGCACAGAAGCTGGTTGAGGACGTGACCGAGCCGGAGCGCGGCGTACTGCCCGAGGGGAAGGTGAACATCGAGGCGCCGATGGGTGCACGGATCCAGGATCTGCTGGTCGAGGGCGGCTGGAACACCGACGAGCCGTGGACGCCACTGCGCCGTGACCTCACGGAGCCGGTGACGGACCCCGGAGTGCGGATCGAGGTGGTCGGGCCGGAGCAGGCGTGCGTGCGGACCGCAGTTCAGCGGGCATCGTTCGACGGGTCGGCGTTCACGGACGGGCACTGGCGTGCGATGGCGGCCGGATTGCCGTATGCCGACGCCCGGTGTCTGGTCGCCTACGACGAACAGCGCAACGCGGTGGCGGCGGTGACGGTGTGGTCGGCCGGTCCGGGTAAGCCCGGGTTGCTCGAGCCGATGGGTGTGCACCGGGAACATCGCGGTCACGGCTACGGCAAGGCGATCACCGTCGCCGCGGCGGCCGCACTCCGGAAGCTGGGCTCGTCGAGCGCAATCGTCTGCACCCCGAGCTCGAATGTCGGCGCTGTCGCCACCTACACATCAGCCGGCTTCCAGCCACTCCCCGAGATCCGGGACCGATGCCGGGACGCCTAGCTTGATCTTCAACCTGTGCGGCGTGGGCGCGGCGTCGCAGCCGGCCTGAGTCCGGAGCTGCCGGACAGCACGGCGGACGCGCCGAACTCGGGCGCCTGGTAGGGAACCCACACCAACTGGTCAGTCCCCAGATCCCCAAGGCGGCCGCAGCAGTGGCGACCAGGGCCGCGAGCCAAGGTCGATGGAACCGGCGCAGAGTGAGGCGGTGGAGCAGGCGCAGTCGGCGCTCTCCGGCTCCTCGGAGCCCCCGGCGGACCGGGCCCAGCGGGTCGTCGATCGGCAGGAAGACGGCCGCCCGGTCGTCGGGGAACGCGGCCGCTCGAGCCTTGAGGTACCGCCGGACCTGTCGCTTCGCCCGCGGCGCACGTCCGTGGTGCGATGGAACTGGGGGCGGAAAGGAGAGCGATCATGCCCGCCGCGAAGCGAACGAGTGTCGCCGCCCCGGTGTCGGTCCGCCCGCTGGTTGAGTCGGACCTGGATCGGGCCGACGAGATCTTCAGGGTCGCCTTCGGGACCTTCCTCGGGGCCCCTGAGCCGGAGACGTTCTTCGGGACCGCAGACTATGTCCGCACCCGCTGGGCGGCAGATCCGTACGCGGCCTTCGCAGCGACCGTCGAGGGCGAGGTCGTCGGATCGAACTTCGCCGCCGACTGGGGCAGCGTCGGGTTCTTCGGCCCGCTGACCGTACATCCCGATCTGTGGGACCAGGGCATCGGCAGGCGCCTCATGGAACCGGTCATGGCCTGCTTCGACACCTGGGAGAACCGCCACCTCGGCCTGTTCACCTTCTCGAACAGTCCCAAGCACCTCGAGCTCTACCGCCGGTACGGTTTCTGGCCCCGCTTCCTTACAGCCATCATGAAGAAGCAGGTCGCCGTCAGTGCCGCAGTCCCCGGCCGAGTGCTGTACGGCGAGCTGACCGCCGCTGAGCGGCCCGACGCACTGAGCCTCAGCCGCGCACTGACGGGGGCCGTGTACGAGGGCCTGAGCTTGGAGCGCGAGATCATGGCCACACAGGCGCAGGAGCTCGGTGACACCATCCTCCTCGAGGGCGCCGACTCCGACCTCGACGGTCTGGCTGTCTGCCACTGCGGAGCGGGGTCGGAGGCCGGTGAGGACGTGTGCTTCGTCAAATTCGGCGCCGTACGCCCCGGCCCGGACGCCGCGGACCGGTTCGAACGACTGCTGGATGCGTGCGAGCAGCTGGCCACCGCGAGGGGACTGGGGCAACTGGACGCCGGAATGAACCTGGCCCGCCAGGATGCCTACCGGCGCATGGTCGACCGCGGGTTCCGTACCTGGCTGCAAGGCGTGACCATGCACAAGCCCAACGAACCCGGCTACAGCCACCCGGACGCCTACGTGATCGACGACTGGCGCTGAGTCCTCTCCGTGCCGTTGGTGCTGCCTAGCCGTTGGTGCTGCCTGAGGCCACATGGGCGCCACCGCTTCGGGCGGGTCAGCGTGGGGCTCGGATGCCGTCGATGATGCGGGTCCAGTTGTCGCCGCCGTGGCCGTCGGCGATCGCGCGCCGGTAGTGGGCCTGGACGGCCCGTGGCAGGGCGATGTCGAGGCCGAGGGACGTGCTGGTGTCGACGATGTGGTCGGACGTCGCCCCCATCATGGTCACCGTGCTGAGGTCACCGGGGTGCTCTCCGGCATCCAGTGCGGCGCCCGGGGTCGCTTCGCCGGCCCTCAGCATGTCGCCGATCGAGTCCGTCAGAGCGAGCAACTCCGGTAGCGCCTCCTGGGCCTTCATCCCTGCTCCGCCCAGCATCGCGGTGGCGTGCATCAGTCCGGACAGGGTGGTGAGGAACACCGCGAGGTGGGCTTGGTACATCATCTGGGCGAGGCCCGGCTCCTCCCCCAGGTACTTGGGCGTGCCGAGCGGTGTCAGCACCGCCAGGTGGCGATCCATGACCTCCTCGGGGCCGCTGTAGTAGATGTACGCCGCGTCCGTTCCCACCATGGGGGCCGGCGCCATGACGCCGCCGGTGAGGAAGGTGGCGTTGTGGCCTGCTGCCCAGGTCGCTGCCTCGCGGCTGCGGTCGGGAGTGTCCGAGCTCAGGTTGACGAGCGTCCGGCCGGCGAGCGATCCGGCGGCACTGCCGAGGATGTCGTACATCGCCTGGTAGTCGGTCAGGCTGAGGATGATCAGGTCGCTCGCCTCGACCGCCTCGCGCGGCGTCTCCGCGAGCGTCGCCCCTTCGCTGACGACCCCGTCGGCCCGGGCGGCGGTCCGGTTCCAGACGGTCACGCGGTGGCCACCGGCGAGAAGGGTCCGGGTCATGGCCTGTCCCATCGGGCCCAGCCCGATCACTGTGACAGTGCTGCTGCTTTGCCTGGTGTCGCGGTTCTGTTGTTCGTTCACCTCTCCATGCTCGGACAGGGCCACTATCCTCGGTAGTACCCACTATTTACTGCGGTACTTACCTTTTTGTAAGGGGCGATCAGTGATGGCCAAGGCACCGAGGTGCGGGCCTTACATTTGCGGCGTCGACGCCGCGCTCGACGTGGTCAGCGGCAAGTGGAAGGGGCTGATCCTCTGGGAACTCGACGCCCATCGCGTACGCCGCTTCGCCGAGCTCCGCCGCGGGCTGCCGGGCGTGAGCGAGAAGATGCTGACTCAGCATCTGCGTGAGATGGAGGAAGACGGTCTCGTGCACCGGAAGGTGTACGCCGAGGTGCCGCCGCGGGTGGAGTACTCGTTGACCGAGCACGGGCACACGCTCAACAAAGCGCTCGAGCCGCTCGGCGCCTGGGGGACCGAGCGGATCCGTCGCGAAGCCTCCGAAATGGTCGACGTGCCCGAGGCCTCACACCCGTAGCCGCAGACGGTTCCGGCGCCGCCGGGCGTACGGCGAGACCGCACGCCCGGCGCCCACACGCGGCCTGCCGATCAGACCCGTTCCAGCGGCCGGTGCGGCTCCGCCGGAAGTTCCACCGTGATGGTGTCGCCCGGGCGGACCGTGCCGCCTTCCCTGACAACGCTCATGATTCCGGCCTTGCGCACGATGTTCCCGGCCTCGTCGCGGCCGACGACCTGCTTCAGCAGGCCGTCCTGGTGGTTGTCGATCTGCAGGCACGGGTTGCGCAGGCCGGTGACCTCCACCACCGCCGCCTCACCGATCCGCAGCAGCGTGCCGACCGGCAGGGCGATCAGGTCGATTCCGTGGGTGGTGATGTTCTCGCCGAGCGCGCCGGGCACCACCTCGAAACCTGCCTCGCCGACCTCGGCGAAGAGCTCCTCGTGCATGAGGTGGACCTGGCGCAGATTCGGCTGGGTCGGGTCCTGCGCGACGCGCGAACGGTGCTTCACCGTCACACCGGCGTGCACGTCACCCTCGACCCCGAGTCCGGCGAGCAGCCTGATGCTGTCCCGGTTCGGCTTGGTGAAGGAGTACACGTCGTTGCTGCTCACTGCGACCACTGTTCCGTCCATACCTGGAACCCCCTGTTCAGATGTGGTGATCGGCCACGAGGCTAACCCGTCGCCGTCCCGGGATCCTCGTCGGCCTCGACGAGTCGGGCGAGGTGGGCGAGTGCCATGCGGGTCCCGCTCTTGTTGTCGGCGGCGGGTACGACGTCGGGGATCCCTTCGTGCACGATGAGCACGTCAGTGCCGCCGCCCGGAGCCTCCGTGAGCGTCGTCGTCATCGTCATCGTGCCGCCGAGGGCGGGATCCGCGGTCTCGAACTGCAGTACTTCGATCACCTTCTCGTCGGGGACGAGCGTCGCGAAGTGGCCGTGGTACGTGTCGGTCTGCGGGGCGGACTTGCCGGTGCCGACCGGCGCGTCGTAGGTGAGGGAGACACGGAACCTCCCACCCTCGCGGGGCTCGAACTCATGCACCTCGCTGGTCATGCCGTCGGGCACCCGCCATTGCGCGATTGCCGCCGCGTCCAGAAGCGCCCGGTAGACGGCGGGCCGCGTCGCCTTGATGTGCCGGGAGACTCGCGTCGAGTACATACGGTGAACATAGCGCCCGGGATCCGCCCGCCTCGCGCCTCGCGCCTCGCGCCAACGCATCGGCACCCGGCACGGCACCGCCCCGACCCCGCCCCGGCGGAAATACGCGCGCGTCGCGGACGCCTTCCCCAGTACGGTCGGGCCATGGACGACGTGGCGATGCACGGCGCGGACGTGGACGACGCTGATGAGGACGGCCACTTCGGTGAGCGCGTCGCGGCGACGTACGACGAGTCGTCCGGGGAGATGTTCACTCCGGGCAGCGTCGACCCGGTTGTCGATGTTCTCGCCGAGCTCGCCGGCGACGGCCGTGCCCTCGAGCTCGGCATCGGAACGGGGCGCATCGCGCTGCCGCTGGCCCGGCGGGGGGTCCCGGTCCACGGCATCGACATGTCGCGGGCGATGGTCGCCCGGATGCGGGCGAAGCCGGGCGGCGAGCAAGTAGGCGTCAGCATCGGCGACTTCGCGACGACGACGGTGGACGGGACGTTCTCCGTCGCGTACCTGGTCTTCAACACGATCATGAACCTGACGACGCAGGCCGCCCAGGTGGCGTGCTTTCGTAACGTCGCCGCCCACCTCGGACCTGGCGGCTGCTTCGTCATCGAGGTCGGCGTCCCCGATCTGCGCAGCCTCCCCCCGGGGCAGAACAGCGTCCCGTTCCATGTGAGCCCGACACGCTGGGCCTTCGACCTCTACAACACCGCCACGCAGGCGATGAGTTCGAACTACGTCGACGTCGTCGACGGACGCGGCGAGTACCGCTCGATCCCCTTCCGCTACGTCTGGCCGTCCGAACTCGACCTGATGGCCCAACTTGCCGGCCTGCGGCTGCGCGACCGGTGGGAAGGGTGGAACCGGCAACCGTTCACGCACGAGAGCCGCCGGCATGTCTCGGTCTGGGAGAAACCCGCCGAGTGACCCCGCCCCGCACCAGGGATCGTCCGACGTATACGCCGGCCCCCAGGTGGGGATGGTCGCGATCATGACAGACACATCTCCGGTCCGGACGATCGCTCCCCCTGCCGGGCGCCCCGTGCGGCAGCTGCTGGCGGCGTCCGTCGGCAACGCGGTGGAGTGGTACGACTGGTACGCGTACACCTTCCTCGCCGTCTACATTGCCGACCAGGTCTTCCCGAAGAGCTCCGGGAACTCCCTCGTGCCGCTCCTGTCGACCTTCGCGGTCTTCGCCGTCGGCTTCTTCATGCGGCCGGTGGGCGGACTGCTCATGGGCGCGGTCGCCGACCGGCACGGCAGACGTACCGCGCTCACCGTCACCATCCTCCTCATGGGCGGCAGCAGCCTGCTGGTCGGGCTGACCCCGACGTATGCCGCCGCCGGCATCCTCGCTCCCGTGGTTCTGGTGCTGGCCCGGCTGCTGCAAGGTCTGTCCGTGGGTGGGGAGTTCGCCGCGTCGACCACGTTCCTGGTGGAGTCGGCGGGGCCCCGGCGGCGAGGCCTGTTCTCGTCCTTCCAGTACGTCTCCACCTCCGTCGGGCAGCTCGCGGCATCAGGCCTGGCGGCTCTGCTGGTGAGCGTCCTCGCGGAGGGGCAGATGAACGGCTGGGGGTGGCGTGTTCCGTTCGTACGGCACGCTGTCGCTGGCGTTCTTCGCACTGCTGCAGCCTGTCGGCGGACTGTTGTCGGACCGCTTCGGACGCAAGCCGTCGCTGCTGTTCTTCGGAGTCGGCTTCGCCGTGCTGAGCGTGCCGCTGCTGCGGGCGGTCAACGGTTCGTTCCTCTCGCTGCTGCTGGTGCAGTGCGCGGGAATGATCCTGCTGACCGGCTTCACCTCGATCTCGGCGGCCGTCAAAGCGGAGGTGTTCCCGGCCAGGGTGCGTGCCGCCGGCATCGGCTTCCCGTACTCGCTCACCGTTGCCGTGTTCGGCGGGACCGCCCCGTACGTGGGGACGCTGTTCAAGGAGCTGGGCCGTCCCGGACTGTTCCCCTGGTACGTGGCCGTGCTGTGCCTCGTCTCGTCGGCGGTGTACCTGCGGCTGCCGGAGAGCGCGCACAAAGAGCTGGAACGGTGACGGTGCGCCGGCGGCTGCCCCGGCGGGCCGCAGGCCGCGCCGCCGGGCG
>NZ_JBEXRZ010000081.1:0-29990 GCF_040613325.1 Streptomyces sp. NPDC006283
GGAGTGGTGGGGTCGGCCGGGGTGGGTGCGGCGGCCGGCGCGGGCACCTCGGGCGACGCGGCCGCTGCTTACCTCGTGGCAAACGGCCCCTGGTGTTGTCGGCGTTGTCGCGTAGGCTCGCAGTGGCGAGATTCTGTACGACTTCCGGATGGGGAGGGGGCCCACAGTGCTCATCGACACCTTCGGCCGTGTGGCCACTGACCTGCGCGTTTCGCTCACGGACCGGTGCAACCTGCGGTGTACGTACTGTATGCCCGAAGAAGGCCTGCAGTGGCTGGCGAAGCCCGATCTGCTGAGCGACGACGAGATCGTCCGGCTGATCCGCATCGCCGTCACCGATCTCGGCATCACCGAGGTCCGCTTCACCGGCGGCGAGCCGCTGCTGCGCCCCGGACTGGTCGGCATAGTGGAGCGCTGCGCCGCCCTCGAGCCCCGCCCCAAGATGTCCCTCACCACCAACGGCATCGGGCTGAAGCGCACGGCAGCCGCCCTGAAGGCCGCCGGCCTGGACCGGGTCAACGTCTCGCTGGACACCCTGCGGCCGGACGTCTTCAAGACCCTCACCCGCCGCGACCGCCACCACGACGTGCTGGACGGCCTCACCGCCGCCCGCGAGGCCGGTCTCACCCCCGTCAAGGTCAACGCCGTCCTGATGCCGGGACTCAACGACGACGAGGCGCCCGACCTCCTGGCCTGGGCGGTGGAGAACGACTACGAGCTGCGCTTCATCGAGCAGATGCCGCTCGACGCACAGCACGGCTGGAAGCGTGACGGGATGATCACCGCTGGTGACATCCTCGAGTCCCTGCGCACCCGTTTCACGCTGACGCCGGAGGGCGACGCCGCGCGCGGCTCCGCGCCCGCCGAGCGGTGGGTCGTCGACGGCGGACCGCAGCGGGTGGGCGTCATCGCCTCCGTCACCCGCCCGTTCTGCCGCGCCTGCGACCGCACCCGCCTCACCGCCGACGGCCAGGTGCGCACCTGCCTCTTCGCCACCGAGGAGACGGACCTGCGGGCCGCGCTGCGCTCAGAGGCGCCCGACGAGGAGATCGCCCGCATCTGGCGGCTGGCGATGTGGGGCAAGAAGGCGGGATCCGGCCTCGACGACCCGTCGTTCCTTCAGCCCGAGCGGCCCATGTCAGCCATCGGCGGCTGATTCGGCCCCCGTGCCGCGCTCCCACTCCTCCAGCGTCACCACGTCCTTGAGGAAGCCGCGCACACCGAGGAACTGCGAAAGGTGCTCCCGGTGTTCGTCGCACGCCAGCCATGTCTTGCGGCGGTCAGGGGTGTGCAGCTTCGGGTTGTTCCAGGCGAGGACCCAGACGGCGCCGGTGCGGCAGCCCTTGGCCGAGCAGATCGGGGATTCTTCACTCACCGGATGCATCACCGGATCATTGTCCCAGCATGGCGACGCCGAGCAGCCACGGGGGGAGCTGCCCGGCGTCGGTCCGTCGCTCCGACGGGGGATGCGGAGCGCGTAGGCAGTATGTCATGGGTAACAGGGTGCGGTGCACCGGAACTTCATGATTGATCTGAGCTTTTCCTGAGCTTTGCGGAGCCTCCCGGATCCGCCGTCCCGGCCCGCCGTCAGCTCTGCCCGGCCGCCGGACGCTCCCGCTCGAAGGTCCCCGCCTCCGTTTGCTCCGCACCGGGCTCCGCGGCCGGCTCGATCATCGGACGCGCCGGCGGCGCAACGTAGGTCGACGGCAGGGAAGGGGCGTTCTCCCGGCCTGCGTTGGCGATGACAACCGCGACATACGGCAGCAGTATGCCGAGCGCCAGCGCCACGATCGCCACATGACGCTCCACGTTCCACAGCACGGCCGCGAGGATCACCGACACCGTACGGACCGACATCGAGATCACGTAGCGGCGCTGCCTGCCGCGCACATCGTCGGCGAGGCCCCGGCGTGCTCCCGTGATCCGGTAGACCTCTGCTCCGTGGTGCTTCCGCATCACTGTCCACCACCCGATTTCCGCGCCCGGACGTTCCCGGACATCCCCTGCTTCGACCCCCTCCACGGTACGCCCGGCCTGCGCCGTCTTCGAGAGTGGGGCGGCCCCACGACTGCGTGCCCCGTCTACGTCGTCAGCCGTACGGCGTTCCACGACATGCGCCGTACGGCTGACGGGCCGACACTGGCGACGTAACTGCTCACGCAGAGGCCGTACAAGGAGGCAGCCATGGGCTGGTTGTGGGCGATCATCGTGGGATTCGTGCTGGGCCTGATCGCCAAGGCGATCATCCCGGGCAAGCAGCACAGTCCGCTCTGGCTGACCACCATCTTCGGCATCATCGGCGCCGTCATCGGCAACGCCGTCGCCCGTGGACTCGGCGTCGCGGAGACCAGCGGTATCGACTGGTGGCGGCACGCCTTCCAGCTCGTCGCGGCCATCATCGTCGTCTTCCTGGGAGACATGGCCTACAGCTCGGTCCGCGGCAGAAAACAACGCGCCTGACACCACACGTCTGACACCACACGTCCGACACCACACACGGCTGAGGCCGGGTGGGCTCAGTGCCCACCCGGCCTCAGCCGTAACGCGTCGTGCCGTGCCGTCGGTCAGCCGGCCGTGACCTCGACCGCCGCCAGGTTCTTCTTGCCCCGGCGCAGCACCAGCCAGCGCCCGTGCAGCAGCTCGTCCTGCGACACCACGGCGTCCTCGGCGGTCACTTTCACGTTGTTCACGTAGGCGCCGCCCTCCTTCACCGTCCGGCGGGCCGCGGACTTGCTCGGCGCCAGACCGACCTCGGCGAACAGATCGACGACCGGCAGCAGCTCGCCGACCCGGGCGTGCGGCAGCTCGGCGAGCGCCGCACGCAGCGTCGCCTCGTCCAGATCGCCCAGCTCGCCCTGCCCGAACAGCGCCTTCGAGGCGTTGATCACCGCGGCACACTGGTCGGCGCCGTGCACCAGGGTGGTCAGCTCCTCCGCCAGCGCCCGCTGGGCGGCGCGCGCCTGCGGCCGCTCCGCGGTCTGCTTCTCCAGCTCCTCGAGCTCCTCACGGCTCTTGAAGCTGAGGATGCGCAGGTACCGGTTGATGTCCCGGTCGTCCGTGTTCAGCCAGAACTGGTAGAACGCGTACGGCGTGGTCATCTCCGGGTCGAGCCAGAGCGTGCCGGTCTCGGACTTGCCGAACTTGGTGCCGTCGGCCTTGGTCATCAGCGGGGTGGCCAGGGCGTGCACCTCGGCGTCCGGCTCCAGGCGGTGGATCAGGTCCAAGCCCGCGGTCAGGTTGCCCCACTGGTCGCTGCCGCCCTGCTGCAGGACGCAGCCGTACCGCCGGTAGAGCTCCAGGAAGTCCATGCCCTGCAGCAGCTGGTAGCTGAACTCCGTGTAGCTGATGCCCTGCTCGGACTCCAGACGCCGCGCGACCGAGTCCTTGGTGAGCATCTTGTTGACACGGAAGTGCTTGCCGATGTCCCGCAGGAACTCGATGGCGGACATGCCCGCGGTCCAGTCCAGGTTGTTCACCATGACCGCGGCGTTGTCACCCTCGAACGAGAGGTACGGCTCGATCTGCGAGCGCAGCCGGTCCACCCACTGCGCGATCGTCGCCGGGTCGTTCAGCGTGCGCTCCGCGGTCGGCCGCGGGTCGCCGATCTGGCCCGTCGCCCCGCCCACCAGTGCCAGCGGCCGGTGACCGGCGAGCTGGAGCCGGCGCACGGTCAGCACCTGGACCAGATGCCCGACGTGCAGGCTCGCCGCGGTCGGGTCGAAGCCGCAATAGAACGTGACGGGACCGTCCGCGAGCGCCTTGCGCAAAGCGTCCTCGTCGGTGGACTGGGCCATCAGCCCGCGCCACTTCAGCTCGTCGACGATGTCCGTCACGTCTCTCATGTCTCCTTCGGTGAGTGCGTCCGCAACCGAACCACGGACGCACCCGAGGTTATACGCCCTGGCTGACCGAACTCATATTGAAATCCGGCACCCGCAGCGCGGGCATCGCGGCCCGGGTGAACCAGTCGCCCCACTCCCGCGGCAGTGTCTTCTCGGTGCGCCCGGCCTCGGTGGTCCGCGACAGCAGATCGACGGGGGACTCGTTGAAGCGGAAGTTGTTGACCTCCCCGACGACCTCCCCGTTCTCCACCAGGTATACGCCGTCCCTGGTCAGACCCGTCAGCAGCAGCGTCGCCGGGTCCACCTCCCGGATGTACCACAGACAGGTCAGGAGCAGGCCGCGGGCCGTGGCGGCCACCATCTCGTCCAGCGATCGCTCACCGCCGCCGTCCAGCACCAGGTTCCCCGTGCCCGCTGCGACGGGCAGGCCGGTCAGGCCGGCGCTGTGCCGCGTGGCGACCAGGTGCTCCAGTTTCCCTTCCCGTACCCAGTCCGTCGGCCCGAGCGGCAGGCCGTTGTCGAAGACGGAGGCGTCGTCGCCAGAGGAGTGCGCGATCACGAACGGGGCGGACTCGAGCCCCTGCTCGTTCGGGTCGCTGCGCAGGGTGAGCGGCAGCGGGGACAGAGTCTCCCCGACGCGGGTGCCGCCGCCGGGCTTGGAGAAGACCGTGCGGCCCTCGGCGGCGTCCCGGGCAGCGGAGGACCACAGCTGGTAGATCAGCAGATCGGCCACCGCGGTGGGCGGCAGGAGCGTCTCGTACCGCCCGGCGGGCAGCTCGATCCGGCGCTCCGCCCAGGCCAGCCGCTGCGCCAGCTCGGCGTCCATGGCAGCCGGGTCCACGTCCTTGAAGTCCCGCGTCGAACGGCCCGCCCATGCGGAGCGGGCCCGGTCCGGAGACTTGGCGTTCAGCTCCAGGGTGCCGTTCGGCTGGTCGTGCCGCAGGCGCAGGCCCGTCGAGGTGCCGACGTAGGTGGAGGTCATCTCGTGGTTGGCGAAGCCGTACAGCTCACGGCCGCCGGCCCTGGCCCGGGCGAAGGCCTCGCCGAGCGCGGGCGCGAAGTCAGCGAACACGGCCGAGGTGGTCTCCGCGGGCGCGTCCGTGAAGTCCGGGGACGCGGGAGTGCCTTCGACGAGCGGCTGGGCGTCCTCGGCCGGCCCCGCGCCGCGCGCCGCGGCTTCCGCGGCGCGCACCAGCGGCTCGAGGTCGGCGGCGGTCACGGCGGACCGGGACACCACACCGGAGGCGGTGCCCTGCGAGCCGTCGACGGTGGCGATCACGGTGAGGGTGCGGCCGCGGGTGACGCCGTTGGTCGTCAGCGTGTTGCCGGCCCAGCGCAGGTTGGCGGACGACTCCTCGTCGGCGATGACGACGCAGCCGTCGGCGGTGGACAGCTCGAGAGCCCGCTCGACGATCTCGTGCGGCTTGCTGGTACGGCTGCTCATCGACCCGCCTCCTGCGTGGTGTTCAAACTGTGCTTGCCCGGGGGGCGACCCCCGGTCCCCCGGCAGGGGGACGTGTGCGTGACGTGCTCGCTCATCGACCCGCCTCCTGCGTCGTGTTCAAGATGTTGACGCCCCGGAAGAGGGCGGACGGGCAGCCGTGCGAGACGGAGGCCACCTGGCCGGGCTGGGCCTTCCCGCAGTTGAACGCGCCGCCCAGCACGTACGTCTGCGGACCGCCGACCTGCTCCATGGAGCCCCAGAACTCGGTCGTCGTCGCCTGGTAGGCGACATCCCGCAGCTGCCCGGCCAGGCGGCCGTTCTCGATGCGGAAGAACCGCTGGCCGGTGAACTGGAAGTTGTAGCGCTGCATGTCGATCGACCACGATCGGTCGCCGACCACGTAGATCCCGCGCTCGACCCCGCCGATCAGGTCGTCCGTCGACAGTCCGCCCGGGTCCGGCTGCAGCGACACGTTCGCCATCCGCTGCACCGGCACATGAGCGGGGGAGTCGGCGTACGCGCAACCGTTGGAGCGGCCGAGGCCGGTCAGCTTCGCGATCCGCCGGTCCAGCTGGTAGCCGACGAGCGTGCCGTCCTTGACCAGGTCCCAGCTCTGCGCCTCGACGCCCTCGTCGTCGTATCCGATCGTCGCGAGCCCGTGCTCGGCCGTGCGGTCGCCGGTCACGTTCATCACGGAGGAGCCGTACGCCAGCTTCCCCAGCTGGTCGAAGGTCGCGAACGACGTGCCCGCGTACGCCGCCTCGTAGCCGAGCGCCCGGTCCAGCTCGGTGGCGTGGCCGATCGACTCGTGGATGGTGAGCCACAGATTGGACGGGTCGACCACCAGGTCGTAGCGGCCGGCTTCGACACTCGGCGCACGCATCTTCTCCGCGAGCAGCTCCGGGATCTGCTCCAGCTCCGCGTCCCAGTCCCAGCCGGTGCCGCGCAGATACTCCCAGCCGCGGCCCGCCGGGGGCGCGATCGTGCGCATCGAGTCGAACTCGCCGGTCGTCTCGTCGACGGCGACCGCGGTGAGCTGTGGATGCAGCCGCACCCGCTGCTGGGTGGTGACGGTGCCGGCCGTGTCCGCATAGAACTTGTTCTCGTGGACGGTCAGCAGCGAGGCGTCGACGTGCGCGACGCCGTCGGCCCGCAGCAGCCGGTCGCTCCACTGTGCCAGCAGCGCGGTCTTCTCCTCGTCGGGGACGGCGAAGGGGTCGATCTCGTACGACGAGACCCATGTCTTGTCGGCGTGCACCGGCTCGTCCGCCAGCTCCACCCGCTCGTCGCTGCCCGCCGCCGCGATCACCTTCGCCGACAGCTTCGCCATCGCGACCGCCTGGCCCGCGACCCTGGCCGCGGCGTCCATGGTCAGGTCGACCCCGGACGCGAATCCCCACGCCCCGCCGTGCACGACCCGCACCGCGTAGCCGAGGTCCGTGGTGTCGGAGGATCCGGCGGGCTTGGCGTCCCGCAACCGCCAGGACGCACTGCGTACGCGCTCCAGCCGGAAGTCGGCATGCTCGGCACCGAGCGCCCGGGCCCGGGCGAGCGCCGCGTCGGCGAGCGCCCGGAGCGGCAGCGCGGTGAACGTCTGATCGATGTCGTGGGGCACGGCTGTTTTTCCTCCAGGCACTCACCGGGGTCGCTACGGCACGCAGTGAATCATGCTGCGGGGGCACCATGTCCGGGGATTACGTACGGCGCCGGGCACGTGTGGAGGCCATCCCGACCAAACCTGCGAGGGACGACCCGAACCGGATGACGCCCCTCCGTCCGGCCGGGCCCGGCGGAGGGACATCTGCTCCATGCCTCGGGGAGTCCCGACGGCACGGTGACCGAAATCCTCCTGTACGGCGAACTGAGGGACGAAACGCCACGAGCCGCTTCTTCTGTAGGGATCCGACAGCGACTGATCGAAGGCGCTGTCAGGGACCGATTCCCCGTACGGCGGACCGGACCGATAGGTTTCCGAGGTAGTCGCCTGGCTCCCAGGTGCTCCAGACCGCTAACGAAAGGGTGATCCGTTGAGCCGCTCGGTTCTCGTCACCGGAGGAAACCGGGGCATCGGCCTCGCCATCGCCCGCGCTTTCGCCGAGAACGGCGACAAGGTCGCCATCACCTACCGCTCGGGCGAGCCGCCCGCCGAGCTCGTCGAGGCCGGGTGCCTCGCCGTGCGGTGCGACATCACCGACGCGGAGCAGGTGGAGCAGGCCTACAAGGAGATCGAGGAGAAGCACGGCAACGTGGAGGTGCTGGTCGCCAACGCCGGCATCACCAAGGACCAGCTTCTGATGCGTATGTCGGAGGACGACTTCACGTCCGTCCTCGACACCAACCTCACCGGCACCTTCCGGGTCGTGAAGCGCGCCAACCGCGGCATGCTGCGTGCCAAGAAGGGCCGTGTCGTCCTGATCTCCTCCGTCGTCGGGCTGCTTGGCTCTGCCGGGCAGGCCAACTACGCCGCCTCCAAGGCCGGTCTGGTGGGCTTCGCCCGCTCCCTGGCCCGTGAGCTCGGCTCGCGGAACATCACCTTCAACGTCGTCGCGCCCGGTTTTGTCGACACCGACATGACGCAGGCGCTCACGGACGAGCAGCGCGCGGGCATCGTCTCGCAGGTGCCGCTCGGCCGCTACGCGCAGCCGGAGGAGATCGCCGCCGCCGTGCGTTTCCTCTCCTCCGACGACGCGTCGTACATCACTGGAGCCGTCATCCCCGTTGACGGCGGATTGGGCATGGGTCACTGATCACATGAGCGGAATTCTCGAGGGCAAGCGCGTCCTGATCACCGGTGTGCTGATGGAGTCCTCCATCGCGTTCCACACCGCGAAGGTGGCCCAGGAGCAGGGCGCAGAGGTCATTCTGACCGCCTTCCCGCGGCCCACCCTGACCGAGCGCATCGCCAAGAAGCTGCCCAGGCCCGCGAAGGTCATCGAGCTCGACGTCACCAACGACGAGCACCTGGCCCGCGTCGAGGACGTGGTGCGCGCGGAGCTCGGCAGCCTGGACGGTGTCGTCCACTCCATCGGCTTCGCCCCCCAGGACGCCCTCGGCGGCAACTTCCTCAACACGCCGTTCGAGTCGGTGTCCACCGCGATGCACGTCTCGGCGTTCTCGCTGAAGTCGCTGACGATGGCCTGCCTGCCGCTGATGCAGCAGGGCGGCTCGGTCGTCGGTCTGACCTTCGACGCGCAGTTCGCCTGGCCGCAGTACGACTGGATGGGTCCGGCCAAGGCCGCCCTCGAGGCCACCAGCCGCTACCTCGCCCGTGACCTCGGCAAGCAGAACGTGCGCTGCAACCTGATCTCGGCCGGCCCGCTCGGGTCGATGGCCGCGAAGTCCATCCCCGGCTTCTCGGACCTCGCGAAGGTGTGGGACGAGCGCTCCCCGCTCGAGTGGGACATGGCCGACCCGGAGCCCGCGGGCCGCGGTGTCGTCGCGCTGCTGTCCGACTTCTTCCCGAAGACCACCGGCGAGATCGTCCACGTCGACGGCGGCGTGCACATCATGGGCGCCTGACCAGCAGTCCGTACTCCGGGGACGCCCCGCCGACCGCTTCCGCGGTGGGCGGGGCGTCCCCCGTTCGGCCCAGTACCGACCCCGCGAGTGGGCGGTCCCCACCGGGGGCGGCGATGCTGGAGGAGCAAATCTTCCTTGTGGTGCTGTTGCGGCGCGTGCGCCGCAGCCCGGCCGAGGAGGTCCTGCTCGTGCGTACGAAATGGCGCAACGCCTCCGTACTGGCCGCCGTGACGGTCCTGCTGGGGGCGATACCCTTCGCCACACTCCAGCTCCGTCAGGAGTCGCAGGACCCGCGGCCGGCGCCGCAGCCGACCTACCAGGCCGGATGCAGCACCGTCGTCGAAGGTTCCCGGGTCACCGCCTACTGCCACAACCCGTACCCCGGCGCCGACCGGGTGCAGCTCCATGTCGAGTGCGACCGCTGGTGGGACGTTGACGCGGACACCGCGCCCTTGTTGCTCCGCCCCGCCGGATACGGCGAGCTGACCGGGCGGTGCTGGAAGGAGATCCGGTCGGTCTGGGTCAGCCACCAGCCGGTGAAGGCCGACGCAGACACATGAACGGATAGCCGGCCGCCTCGGAGGCCGCCGTGTCGCCGTCGCCCGCGCGGATCGCCCCGACCAGCCGTGCGTGATCCATGTGGTGCTCGGGACGCAGCTCCTGGCCGACGTCGTCGCGCAGCCAGTCGCGCATCAGATCGCCCAGGTCCGCGTACAGTCCGGTCAGCACCTCGTTGTGCGACGCGGCGACCACGGCGAGATGGAAGGTCGCGTCGGCCGCCACGAACGCCTCGGCGACGCCCGAGTCCCATGCCTCCTCGCGCCGGGCCAGCAGCGAGTCCAGCTGCTTCAGGTCCCGTTCGGTACGCCGCTCGGCGGCCAGCCTCGCGGCGGACGACTCCAGGGTGGAGCGCAGCTCGGCGATGTGCCGCGGGTCGGCGTCGGCGAAGCGGCGGTGCATCACGCCCGCCAGCTCGCTCGTGGCAACGACGTACGTGCCCGAGCCCTGCCGGATGTCCAGGAGCCCGTTGTGGGCGAGCGCACGCACCGCCTCCCGGACGGTGTTGCGGGCGACGCCGAGCTGCTCGACCAGTTCCGGCTCGGTCGGAATCCGCGAACCGACCGGCCACTCGCCCGAGGTGATCTGGTTCCGGAGCTCGGCGATCACTTGGTCGGAGAGCGCGGAACGCCGGGGAGAGGACAGCGCCATGGTGCTCCTTGTCGTCAGGCGTCCGCCCGCCGCCCGTATACGACGGTCGTTCGGGATTGGACAACCAATCATCCCATGATTCTATGATGGGTCCATGCTCGACGAGACCCGCACCCTCAGCCCCGCCACCACGGCCCCTGCCTCCCAGGATTCTGCCGCCCGTAGGCGCTCCGTGTGGGTCACCCGCCTCGTCGTCGTCGGCATCGTCCTCGCCGCGCTCAATCTGCGCCCCGCCATCACCAGCCTCGGAGCCCTGCTGGAGGAGGCCCGCACCGGGCTGCACATGAGCGGCAGCGTGGCCGGGCTGCTCACCTCCGTACCGCCGCTCTGCTTCGCCGTTTTCGGCGTCGCCGCACCCCGGCTCGCCCGCCGCTTCGGGCCCGGCGCCGTGCTCTGTGCCGGTATGGCCGCCATCGCCGCAGGACTCGCCGTACGGCCCTTCGCGGGCGGCACTGCCGGGTTCCTCGCCGCCAGTGCGGTCGCCCTCATGGGCATCGCCGTCAGCAACGTGCTGATGCCGGTGATCGTCAAGCGGTACTTCCCCGACCGGGTCGGCTCGATGACCGGCCTCTACTCCATGGCGCTCGCGCTCGGCACGTCCGTGGCAGCGGCCGCGACCGTGCCCATGACCGCTGCGCTGGGCGGCAGTTGGCGCGCCGGCCTCGCGGTGTGGGCGGCGCTGGCCGCAGCCGCCGCACTGCCCTGGCTCCGGCTGGTACGCGACCGCGACCGCGGCGCCGGCGACGACAGTGCCTCGGGGCCGCACGACGCCGACCCGGCCGCTCCCGCGCCGCGCATCACCCGTAGTCCCACGGCATGGGCGCTGGCCTGCTTCTTCGGGCTCCAGGCGACCGGCGCCTACATCACGATGGGCTGGATGCCGCAGATCTTCCGCGACGCGGGCGTCTCCGCCGGGGCCGCGGGCGTGCTGCTGGCCGTCACGATGGTCATGGGCGTACCGCTGGCGTTCGTTATCCCCCGGCTGGCGACCCGGATGAAGCACCAGGGTCCCATCGCCGTGGCCCTCGGCCTGTGTGGACTGACCGGCTATGTGGGCCTGCTGCTGGCGCCGGCGGCCGGAGCGTGGGCCTGGGCGCTGCTGCTGGGCATCTCCAACTGCTCGTTCCCGCTCGCCCTCACCATGATCGGCATGCGGTCGAGGACGGGCGCGGGCGTCGTACGGCTCTCCGCTTTCGCCCAGTCGACCGGCTACCTGATCTCCATCCCCGGCCCGCTGCTGGTGGGCGTGCTGTACCAGCACAGCGGCGGCTGGGGCCTGCCGATCGGGCTGATGGCGGGGCTGCTCGTCCCGCAGATCGTGATGGGCGTCCTCGCGGGGCGGGACCGGACGATCGAGGACGAGACGCGGGTGCGAGACTGAGACCATGCCTGTGCTCGATCCGAACCCCCAGAACGGCCAGAAGAAGCTCCTCGGGATCTTCGGCCTGATACTCCTCATCGGTGTGGTCATCTCGATCATCGCGACCGTCGCCGCGCCGTGACACCGTGGCCGCCGCCCGCCCGGCGGCGCCGCGCGCACGACCGGGCGGTGCCGGCCTCCGCAGGACGAGACCCGGTGGTGCCGGCACCACCATCCCCTAGGGGGCCAGGGTCAGGGTGAAGTGGGTGGCTCACCGGATGGGCGCCGCCGTTCATGATCCGTACGTTTGAGGTACTCGACCTCAGACCTACGGAGGCGGCCATGCCGGCCCACGCGCACACCCGGTCCCGTCCCCAGGCCCCGGTCGTCGCCGGGGCCCGGCTGCCCTGGTGGGCGCTGGCGCTCCCGGCCGTCGCTTTCTGCACGCTGCTCATGCTGATCGCCGGTCCTGGGCAGGCGCACGCCGTGTCCGGCGACGCCTCCGCGTTCGGCGAGGTCCTCCGGCTGATCTTCCGCACGCTGGCCGGTTGACGGCGTCACCCGTGACGGGTGAGCACCTCAACACCCTGCGCCTGATGGCTCAATTCATGCGAAGCTGGGTGTCATGAGCGCCGCTGTGTCTTCCGGGGGGACACCCCCCGGACCTCCCGAATCCCGCAGGATCGTTCTCCTCCGGCATGCGAAGGCCGACTGGCCCCAGGTGTCCGACCATGAGCGCCCGCTCGCAGAGCGTGGCCGCAAGGACGCGCCCGTGGCCGGCCGCCGGCTCGCCGAGACCGGTATCGACTTCGATCTGGCCCTGTGCTCGACCGCGGCCAGGACCCGCGAGACATGGAAGCTCGCGGTGCACGAGCTGCCGCACCGCCCGAAGACCGTGTACGAGGAGCGGCTGTACGAGGCCTCCCTCGGCGACCTGCTCGCCCTGCTCAACGAGACCCCCGACGATGTGAACGACCTGCTTGTCATTGGTCACAACCCCGGAATGCACGCTCTCGCCGACGCCCTCGCGGGCGGGACCGAGGGGGACGCGCTGTCCCGCATGACCCGTGACGGCTTCCCGACCTCGGCGTTCGCCGTCGTGTCCTTCACCGGATCATGGAAGTCCGTGGAGCACGGCGTCGGCACGCTGCTCGACTACTGGACCCCGCACGACTGACCCGTCACGGCACAGGGCGGGCCCGGCGGTGTGCCGGGCCCGCCCTGTGCCGCGCCTTGTGCGCGCCTTCGTGGACTCGGCGCCCGTCAGTGCTCGCCGGTGCCGTCGTCGGCGGCCTCCACCTCTTCGCGTGTGATGCCCAGCAGATACAGCACCGTGTCCAGGAACGGCACATTGACCGCCGTGTGCGCGGCCTTGCGCACGACGGGCTTGGCGTTGAACGCGACACCGAGCCCCGCGGCGTTCAGCATGTCCAGATCGTTCGCGCCGTCGCCGATCGCGACGGTCTGCGCGAGCGGAACTCCTGCCTCTGCCGCGAACCGGCGCAGCAGCCGCGCCTTGCCGGCCCGGTCGACGATCTCGCCCACGACGCGGCCGGTGAGCTTCCCCTCCACGATCTCCAGCGTGTTCGCCGACGCGAAATCGAGCCCGAGCCGTTCCTTCAGGTCGTCGGTGACCTGCGTGAAGCCGCCGGAGACGACGCCCACTTGGTAGCCGAGCCGCTTCAGCGTACGGATCAGGGTGCGCGCTCCCGGGGTGAGCCGTACCTCGGCGCGTACCTTGTCGACGACGGAGGCGTCGAGACCCTCGAGCAGCGCCACCCGAGCATGCAGCGACTGCTCGAAGTCCAGTTCGCCGCGCATCGCCGCGGCGGTCACCGCCGCGACCTCGGCCTCGCAGCCGGCGTGCGCCGCGAAGAGCTCGATGACCTCGTCCTGGATGAGCGTGGAGTCCACGTCCATGACCACGAGCCGCTGCGCCCGCCGGTGCAGCCCCGCGGAGACGACGGCCACGTCGACCCCGATCTCGGCCGCCTCTATGGCCAACGCGGTCCGCAGCGGCTCGGTCTGCACGCCGGAGACCGCGAACTCCACAGCGGTGACCGGGTACTTGGCGAGCCGGAAGATACGGTCGATGTTGCCGCCGACGTCGGCGATGGTGGCCGCTATGGCCGCAGTGGACTCCGCCGTGAGCGGGTGCCCGAGCACGGTCACGAGCGAACGCCCGCTGCCGCGCGGCCGGTTGTCGCCGGTGCCGGAGATGATCTCGGCCTGCAGTTTCAGGGAGTCGGCCCAGCTGTGCACGGTGGCACGCAGGTCGCCCTCGGTGGTCCCGCCCACGCTCGGCGCGGTGACGAGGGCGCACAGCACGAGGCGCCCCCGGGACACGACCTGCTCGATGTCGACGACGTCGACGCCGTACGCGGCGAGGGTGTCGAAGAGCCCGGCGGTGATCCCCGGGCGGTCCTTCCCGAAGATCTTGACGAGAAGGGTGGGGACGTCGGTGTGGGGAGGGGGCTGCGATGCGCTCATGGTGCTACCACCGTATCGGGCCACGGCCGGGTGGAGACGTCCTGTCCCGCCTGACGGACACGCCATCCGTCCAGTGGCCGGGACCGGCACGTTCGACCTGATTGGCCTGGATTATTCGGTTCACACATGATCCATGGCCGCTCGTGCGTGATCGTCGCCCTTCGGAGGTGCTCCCCGCCGTCGGCGAACGTACCGACTCCGTACCGAACGAGGTCTTCACAAGGCCCGACTTTCGGATACGGGACCGGGCCTGAAATAGTTCCCCACGATGTTCGCCTTCCCTAGACTCCCGGCGACGGGGGAAGCTCGGGGGACAACTAGTGGGGCATGGAGTGCCGGAACTCGTACTGGAATTGAACGGAAGGACCTGGACGCTCGATCCGTCCCGGTCGTACAGCCTCGGACGCGATCCGCAGGGCGATGTGGTGATCGACGACGCCAGAGTGTCGTGGCGGCACGCCACGATCAGCTGGGGCGGGCGTAGTTGGGTCATCGAGGACCACGGCAGCACCAACGGCACGTACGTGCAGGGGCAGCGGATCCATCAGTTGGAGATCGGCGCGGGGACGGCCGTCCATCTGGGCAACGCCACCGACGGTCCCCGACTTGCTCTGAGCGGCGCCGGTGCGGTGGCCGGCGCGGGCGCCTACAGCGCCCAGGCCGCCGCCCCGCAGCAGATGGCCCAGCAGGCCCCGGCGCACCAGGCGCCGGCCCCGCAGCCGCAGCAGGGCTGGCAGCAGCCCCCGGCTCAGCAGCAGCCGCCCCAGCAGGGCTGGCAGCAGCAGCCTCCGCAGGCCCAGCAGCCGCAGGTGCCGCACCAGCAGGGCATGCCGAAGGCGCAGGGTGCTCAGCCGGTACACGGCGACCGCAGCCCGACCACCTTCCACCAGTTGGCGCTCGGGCGCGTCATGCGCATCGGTCGTGCGCTCGAGAACGAGCTGGTCGTCTCCGACCTTCAGGTCTCGCGCCACCACGCCGAGTTCAGCGCGCACCCCGACGGCCGCTTCGAGATCCGCGATCTCGGGTCGCACAACGGCACGTACGTCAACGGTCAGCCGATCGCCAAGTCCGGCACGGTCCTCATCGGCCCGAACGACATCGTCGGCGTCGGCCACTCCACGTTCCGTATCGTCGGCGGACAGCTCGAGGAGTTCGTCGACACCGGTGAGGTCTCCTTCTCGGCCCGGCACCTCACGGTGACCGTCGACGGCGGCAAGCAGATCCTCCGCGACGTCTCCTTCGGTGTCCCGGAGAAGTCGCTGATCGGTGTCATCGGCCCGTCCGGCTCCGGAAAGTCCACCCTGCTCAAGGCGCTCACCGGCTACCGGCCCGCCAACCAGGGCGACGTCCTCTACGACAACCGCAGCCTCTACAAGCAGTTCGCAGAGCTGCGCCAGCGCATCGGACTGGTTCCGCAGGACGACATCCTGCACAAGGAGCTCACCGTCCGTAAGGCACTCAAGTACGCGGCCAAGCTCCGCTTCCCCGGCGACACGGCCGAGGCCGAGCGTGAGGCGCGTATCGACGAGGTACTGCGCGAGCTGAAGCTCGACATCCACAAGGACAAGAAGGTCACCTCGCTCTCCGGCGGCCAGCGCAAGCGCGTCTCCGTGGCCCTGGAGCTGCTGACCAAGCCGTCGCTGATCTTCCTGGACGAGCCGACCTCCGGCCTCGACCCGGGCATGGACCGTGACGTCATGCAGCTGCTGCGGGGCCTGGCGGACGACGGCCGTACGGTCCTCGTCGTCACGCACTCCGTGGCAGAACTCCAGCTGTGCGACAAGCTGCTCGTCATGGCCCCCGGCGGTTCCGTGGCTTACTTCGGCCCGCCGGAGGAGGCGCTCAACTTCTTCGGGTACACCACCTGGGCCGACGTCTTCTCCGCGTTCGAGAACTACCGCGACTACGACTGGGCGGGCCGCTGGCGCGGTTCGCAGCACTACCAGATGTACGCGGCGGACATCGACGCCGTCGCCGCGCAGTCGGTCAACATGCCGCCGCCGCAGCAGATGCGCCCGCCGAAGCCGCAGAGCTGGGGAGCCCAGCTGCTGACGCTGATCCGCCGCTACTCCTCGGTGATCGCGTCCGACAAGGGCTTCATGGGCCTGATGGTGATCCTGCCCGCCGTCCTCGGCCTGGTCAGTGTCGTCATTCCGGCCGACTTCGGCCTCGCCGCCCCCGACGACGGCAAGTCCAGGTTCAACGGCGACGCCGGCACGATCATGCTGATCCTCGCGGTCGGCATGTGCTTCTCCGGCGCGGCGAACTCCGTACGAGAGCTGATCAAGGAACGGGTCATCTACGAACGGGAACGCGCCACCGGCCTGTCCCGCTCCGCGTACCTGATGTCCAAGGTCATCGTCCTCGGCCTGATCACCGCCTTCCAGGGCGTCATCATCTGCGGCATCGGCTTCGCCACCCGCGACCTGCCCGAAGAGGGCCTGATCATGCCGCCGGCCGTCGAGATCTGCCTCGTGGTGATCGCGCTCGGCTTCACCTCGATGATGTTCGGCCTGGTCATCTCCTCGCTGGTGAAGACCGCCGAGAAGACCATGCCGCTGCTGGTCATGTTCGCGATCGTCCAGGTCGTCTTCACCGGCATCCTTTTCCAGGTCTACGGCTCGCCCGGCCTGGAGCAGTTCGCCTGGCTGATGCCGTCCCGCTGGGCCATCGCCGGCGCCGGTACGACGCTCGACCTGTCGCACCTGATGCCGCCGTGGGACCCGAAGAACCCGACGGACCTCGACCCCCTGTGGGAGCACTCGGCCGGCCAGTGGGGCATCAACATCACCGTCCTGCTCGCCATCGGCGTCATCTGCGGCATCGTGGTCCAGCGTCTGCTGCGCCGCCACGAGCCCGAGGTCATGCGCAAGTAACGCACGTCACGCGGTGACACAACGACGCCGAAGGGCGCACCCTGCGCGGGGTGCGCCCTTCAGCGTCTGTTTCATGTCCGCCGGATCGTGCCGCCGGCTCGGCTCAGCAGGCCTCAGTAGGCGCTGTTGACGTTGTCCATCGAGCCGTAGCGGTCGGCCGCGTAGTTGCAGGCGGCGACGATGTTCGCGACCGGGTCGTACTGGTCGTGGGCGGTGCCCGGGACGTGGTAGGCGTCGAAGGTGGGCTTGATGACCTGCAGCAGGCCCTTCGACGGCACGCCGTTGATGGCGTTGATGTCCCAGTTGTTGATGGCCCGCGGGTTGCCGGAGGACTCACGCATGATGTTGCGGTGGATGCCCTCGTAGGTGCCGGGGATGTCGTGCTTCTTCATGATGGACAGGGCCTCGCGGATCCAGCCGTCCAGGTTGTTCGGGTAGGTCACCTTGGCCGGCGTGCGCGCGGCGGAGCGGCTGGCGGCCTCGTTCTTGGCGCGCTTTTCGGCGGCGGCCTGGGCAGCGGCCTTCTTCTCGGCGACGGCCTTCGCCTTTGCCTCGGCCTTTGCCTTGGCCTGCGTGGCCTTGAACTGGGCCTCGAAGGCGGACTGCTGGCCGGTGATGCTCTCCTGAACGGCCGCGATCTGCTTCGAGTCGGCCTTCCATGCCACCGGGGCTGCCGCGACTGCCTCGGTGCGGACGCCGGCTTCGGCGTCGCCCGAGGGAACGAGCGAGAACGCGACCGTGGCGGCGGCGACGGCGGCGACGCCGGCGACGGCGGTCTTGCGGCTCTTGATTCGGCGGCGGATCTCGGGGGTGATGAACGCGGACATACAGACGTACCTCTTCGAATAGCGGAAAGTCGCCTCAGGCCGGATCGGCTCTGCGCTGTTCGGAAGCGACGTCGGCAATTCTTAGCTGCCGCAAAATGCCCTGGCAAAGATGTGACGTACGATCCGAGGTAGTGGATCGCTTGTTCCCAATGTCCGGTTTCACCAGTGCTGTCCGTGGTTACTTGCCCCTTTTGTATCCACTAAGGAGTCTCGTAAGTGACGTGCACCCTATGCGGGGGCTCACATCGGCCGGGTAACTATGTCACCTCCTGTTGCTCGAGCAATCCGTTGAGTGACGCTTCTCCTCGGGCAGGAGGAGATGCACGTCGCCGAACTCGTGCCAGAGGTAGCGGTGCCGCACCGCCTCGGCGTACGCGCGGGCGAGCGCGGCCCGTCCGGCTATCGCCTCGAGCATCAGCAGATGCGACGCCTCGGGCTCGTGCAGCCCGGTCAGCAGACCGTCCACCGCCAGCACCCCGCGCCGGGGAGTGACGACCAGATCCGTCCAGCCGGCGCGGGGGCGCACCACGCCCTCGCCGTCCACGGCCGACTCCAGGGCCCGCACGGCCGTCGTGCCCACCGCCACGATCCTGCCCCCGGCGGCACGTGCGGCGTTCACCAGCCGGGCCGTCGTCGCCGGGACCTCGAAGCGCTCCGGATACGGCGGCTCATGGGCCTCGGCCGACGCCACGCCCGTGTGAAGGACGATCGGAGCGAACTGCACCCCCCGGCTCACCAGGTCCGCCACCACGCGCGGGGTGAAGGGGCGCGCGGCGCTCGGCATCTCCGCCGAACCGGAACCGTCGGGGGAGGGGAGCGCGAACACCGTCCGGTAGGCGGACAGAGGCTGGTCCCGCGTCGTGTACCCGTAGCGGATCGGCCTGCCGTACCGCCGCAGCAGCCGCGGCACGTCCACCGACACCGTCGCCCACCACAACCGCTCCGCGCCGGGGACGAGCGGCGCCTCCAGGACGAGCTCACCGCCCCCGGGCACCCGTACGACGGCCCCCAGCGGGCCCCCGGGCCGCGGCAGCGTGCTCCCCGAGCCGTCCGGCCGGCGCAGCTCCACCGCCCAGCGCCCCAGGTCGCCGCGGGTCGAGAAGTGCACCACGACCGCCTCGCCGCCGAGCCGCCCGTCGACCGCGGCGGCCAGCGTGGTCGACGTGTTGACGACCAGTACGTCACCGGCGAGCAACCGGTCCGGCAGCTCGCGGAAGTGGTGATGGGAGACCTCCGTCCCCTGCGACACCAGCAGCCGCACGTCGTCGCGCCCCGACCCGCGCTCCTCGGCGGGCACCCGCGCGGACAGGCCGTCCGGCACGCGCAGCGCGTCCAGCACGAACGGGCCCGCGTCCTTCGGGCCGGCCCTCATCGGGTCTCCAGCAGCGCCCGTGCCGTATAGCGGCCGCTTGCCGGCCGCTCCGCGAGCAGCCGCACAAACGCGGGGACGACGGATTCGGGCGAAGGACGCTCGTCCTGGTCGTCGGGCACGGCCGCCGCGTACAGATCCGTCTGCATGTCGCCCGGGTCGACGCTCCACACCCGCAGGCCGGGCTCCTCGGCCGCGAGCACCGCGGCGAGATGGTCCAGCGCGGCCTTCGACGCCCCGTAGCCGCCCCATGTCTCGTACGCCTCCACCGCCGCGTCCGAACTGACCGTGACGACCGCCCCGCCCGCCCGTGACGCCCGTAGCAGCGGCAGGGCCTCCTGCACGAGGCCGAGAGCCGCGACCACGTTGGTCTCCAAAGCCGCCCGCAGCCCCGCCACCGGCAGCGCCTCCAACCGCACCAGCGGTTCAGCGCCCAGCGCGCTCGCGTTGCTGACCAGCAGATCCAGGCCGCCCAGCTCGTCCGCCGCGGCCACGAGCTCCGCGCGGTGTGCGGGGTGCGTGACGTCCCCGGGCACGGCGACGACCCTGGTCCCGTACCGCCCGGCGTGCTCGGCGCTCTCCTTCAGTACGTCCGCGGTCCTGGCGCCCAGCACCAGATCCCAGCCCTGCTTCGCGAGCGCCGCCGCCAGGGCGCGCCCCAGCCCCTTCGACGCCCCGGTGATCACTGCTACCGGCATCGTGCCCATCCCCTTGTGTCGTGCTGTCCGCTGTCCGCTGTGTGCTGTCCGCGGTCGCCGCCTGTTGCGGCCGGTACGGATGGGCCCAACGTAGGAACGCGGTCCGGACCGCCGCCTCGGGCACGAGGACCTTCCGAGCAAGGCACTTCGACCTACGTCCGCAGCCCTAAGCGGATGCGGTCCGCGGTCGGATACGGACTGTCACACCCCGCCGGTACGGTGAGGTCATGAGTCACCGACCCGGCTCCGGCCTCGCCGCCGTGAGCACCGCACTCCTCGCGATGAGCCGGCATCTCGAGGTGCGCGACGTGCTGAAGACGATCGTGGCCTCGGCGCGCGAGCTTCTCGACGCCGAGTACGCGGCGCTGGGCGTGCCCGACGATCATGGGGGCTTCGCTCAGTTCGTCGTCGACGGTGTCAGCGACGCCCAGTGGAAGGCGATCGGACCGCTCCCGCGCCAGCACGGCATCCTCGCCGCGATGCTCCAGGAGGCGAAGACGGAGCGGCTCGCGGACGTTCGCAAGGACCCCCGCTTCGAGGGCTGGCCGTCCGCGCACCCGGACATGTCCGATTTCCTCGGCCTGCCGATCAAGGACGGCGACGAAATCATGGGCGCCCTGTTCCTCGCGAACAAGAGGTGCCCCAAGCCGGACGGCGGCTGCGGCTTCACCGAGGACGACGAGGAACTGCTCGGGATCCTCGCCCAGCATGCGGCGATCGCCCTGACCAACGCCCGCCTGTACGAGCGCAGCCGCGAGCTCACCATCGCGGAGGAGCGCTCCCGCCTCGCCCACGAGCTGCATGACGCCGTGAGCCAGAAGCTCTTCTCGCTGCGACTGACCGCCCAGGCCGCCACGGCCCTCGTGGACCGCGATCCGGGCCGGGCCAAGGGCGAACTGCAGCAGGTCGCGGCGCTCGCCGCGGAGGCCGCGGACGAGCTGAGGGCCGCCGTGGTCGAGCTGCGCCCCGCCGCGCTCGACGAGGACGGCCTCGTCAACACCCTCCGCACCCACATACAGGTCCTCGACCGCGCTCACGACGCGCGAGTCACGTTCGACACCACCGGCATCCGGGCCCTGCCGGCCGCCCAGGAGGAGGCGCTGCTGCGGGTCGCGCAGGAGGCTCTGCACAACGCGTTGCGTCACTCCGGGGCGGACGCGGTGGACGTGGTGCTGGTCCGCCACGGACAGGGCGCCGTCCTGTCCGTCACCGACGACGGCAAGGGCTTCGAACCGAAGGCGGTCCGCCGGGCCGGCCGCCATCTGGGTCTCGTCTCGATGCGCGACAGGGCCGGTGGCGTCGGCGGCAGGCTCACCGTCGAATCGGCGCCCGGCCAGGGCACCACGATCGAGATGGAGGTCCCCGGTGGCTGACACCAGGATTCGCGTCCTGCTGGTCGACGACCATCAGGTGGTGCGGCGCGGGCTGCGCACGTTCCTCGAGATCCAGGACGACATAGAGGTGGTCGGCGAGGCGGGCGACGGCGCGGAGGGGGTCGCGCTCACCGAGGAGCTGCGGCCCGACGTTGTCCTCATGGACGTCAAGATGCCGGGGATGGACGGCATCGACGCCCTGCGGAAGCTCAGGGAACTGGCCAACCCGGCCAAGGTCCTGATCGTCACCAGCTTCACCGAGCAGCGCACTGTCGTCCCCGCCCTGCGGGCTGGGGCCTCCGGCTACGTGTACAAGGACGTCGACCCGGACGCCCTGGCAGGCGCCATCCGTTCCGTGCACGCCGGCCATGTGCTGCTGCAGCAGGAGATCGCGGGCGCGCTGCTCTCCAACGACGAGCCGGGCGGCGGCACGGGCCGGGGCAACAGCCTCACCGAGCGGGAGCGCGAGGTGCTCGGCCTGATCGCCGACGGGCGCTCCAACCGGGAGATCGCGCGGGCGCTGGTCCTGTCGGAGAAGACGGTCAAGACTCACGTCTCCAACATCCTGATGAAGCTCGATCTCGCGGACCGGACGCAGGCGGCGCTGTGGGCGGTGCGACACGGAATGGCGGGCTGAGCGGAGCGTCACGCTCCGATGCGAGATTCATACTGTCGGGTGTATGTCACCCACACGGCGCATCCTGATCCACTGGTGAGCGTTCTTCATGGCGTGCTGCGGCGGCCGGCCGCAGCGAATGCTCAGGAGGAATGACGAAGTGAAGAACCTGAAGAAGGCTGCTGCCCTCACCATGATCGTCGGCAGCCTGGTCGCCGCGGGCTCGGGTGTCGCGTCTGCCACCACCGGTGGCGCCCACGCCCACGGCGCGGCGGTCAAGTCCCCGGGTGTCCTGTCCGGCAACCTGATCCAGGCGCCGATCCACGTCCCGGTGAACGTGGTGGGCAACACGGTGAACGTGGTGGGCCTGCTGAACCCGGCGTTCGGCAACAGCGGCTTCAACGGCTGACGCGCCGTCTCGATGCCCCACGGCCCCCGGGCGCTGCGCCGCCCGGGGGCCGTAGTCGTACCCGCCCTGAGCGCCGTACTCCGGGGCGCTGCCCATGGTTCAGCCCCTCGATCCCCAGCTGCGGCCCGGCCCGTCAGCGGCCCGCGGCGGGGGCCTCAGCCCCGCCCCCGCTCCCGCTCCTCCACGTACGCGTTGTACGCCGCCACCTGCGCCCGCCGCGCCACACGCTCCACCGGTCGCAGCGCCTCGCCCCGCGCAGCCATCTCCGACGCGCTCACCGCTCCCCCGTGCCCGTTCTCGTACGCCAGTGAGACCAGCAGCCCGACGCGCTGCGCCAGTTCCAGCACCCGCACGGCCCGCGGCGGATACCCGGGCGCCAGCGCCTCGCCCGAGCCGCCCCGTTCCGCCCGTGCCCGGTACGCGTCCAGCGCCGCCTCCGCCATCGGACCCGATGCGGCCACGTCGAGGCGTGTCAGCGTCGCCGTCGCGTCCCGCAGGGCCTCCGCGAGTTCACGTTCCGCCTCGCCGAGCGACGGCACGTCCGCGGGCGGAGCCTCCCGTACCGGCAGGCAGTGCCAGACGACCTCCACGTGCAGGTCGCCGGCCGGGCCCGCCTCGTAGACCTCGGGCACGAGCCCGTACGCCGCGCCCGTCGCGACGACGGCTTCCTCCGCATCGAGCGCCCGCGCGTTGAACTCGGGCGGTCCGCTGAGCCCCAGCGGGTGGCCCGAAGACGGCAGCGCGACCCGGAAGCCGGTCACGCCGAGCGAGCGCAGGCGACCCAGCGCCAGCGTGAGTCCGACCGGTGCACTCTCACCAGGCAGGCCCTCGACCCGGTGCACCGCGTCGTCTCCGACGATCGCGTGTACGGCGTCGTCCGGCGAAACAAGTCCGACCAAAAGGGCATTTCCCCATGCGGCCAGCCGTCCTGAGCGTGGTTCCGAAAGCATGCCCCCAGCCTAGGGACCGGGCCGGGCGACTGGAGCACTCACCCGGTGGCGTAGATTTCCCTGGGTGGTGTGCCCGCAGGTGCACCAGGTGCACAAAAGAACCCGAAACGCACCCGAACACCTCAAGACGATTGCATGGGGAGACTACGCGCTCATGAGCGATGTACTGGAGCTGGTGGACGTATCCGTGGTCCGCGACGGACGCGCTCTGGTGGACGACGTCTCCTGGTCGGTCAAGGAGGGTGAGCGCTGGGTCATCCTCGGCCCGAACGGCGCGGGCAAGACCACCCTGCTCAACATCGCCTCCAGCTATCTCTACCCGACCACCGGAACGGCGCAGATCCTCGGCGAGCGCCTCGGCGGCGTCGACGTGTTCGAGCTCAGGCCGCGCATCGGCATGGCCGGTATCGCCATGGCCGAGAAGCTCCCCAAGCGCCAGACCGTCCTGCAGACGGTGCTCACCGCCGCGTACGGCATGACCGCGACCTGGCACGAGAACTACGACGAGGTCGACGAGCAGCGCGCCCGCGCGTTCCTGGACCGCCTCGGCATGACCGAGTACCTGAGCCGCAAGTTCGGCACGCTCTCCGAGGGCGAGCGCAAGCGCACGCTGATCGCCCGCGCCATGATGACCGACCCCGAGCTGCTGCTCCTCGACGAGCCGGCCGCCGGTCTGGACCTCGGTGGACGTGAGGACCTGGTCCGCCGCCTCGGACGGCTCGCGCGCGACCCGTACGCACCCTCCATGATCATGGTCACCCACCATGTCGAGGAGATCGCCCCCGGCTTCACCCACGTCTTGATGATCCGTCAGGGAAAAGTGCTCGCCGCCGGCCCGATGGAGACCGAGCTGACCTCCCGCAACCTCTCGTTGTGCTTCGGACTGCCGCTCGTCGTCGAGCGCAACGGTGAGCGCTGGACCGCCCAGGGCCTTCCGCTCGGCTGACGGCCTTGGATGCGCAGGGGCGCCGACCCGTTTCGCCCCCTGTCCCAAGCGTGTCCGGCGGACCTACCATGCCCATGTGGACATCGATGCATGGGTGTGGTGGCTGATCGGCGCGGTCGGACTGGGCATTCCGCTCGTGCTGACCGCCATGCCGGAATTCGGAATGTTCTCCGCCGGAGCGGTGGCCGCGGCCGTCGTCGCGGCGGTGGGCGGCGGCACAGTGGCCCAAGTGCTCGTATTCGCCGCCGTGTCCGTGGCGCTCATCGCCGTCGTGCGGCCCATCGCGATGAGGCACAGATCCCAGAGTCCCCAGTTCGCCAGCGGTGTCGACGCCCTGAGGGGCCGTCAGGCCGTAGTGCTGGAACGGGTCGACGGCAACGGCGGCCGTATAAAGCTTGCCGGTGAGATCTGGTCTGCCCGCGCCTTCGACACCACCATGGCCTACGAAGAGGGCCAGCAGGTCGATGTCGTCGAGATCGACGGAGCGACGGCCGTCGTCATGTGACGGGTCGTCAATCGCCCTGGCTCAGCAGCCTCGGCGACCGTACCGACACCCACCCCGACACCCACCCCGTCCACCGCCGTCCACAGCCCGGACGCCCGAGCCGATCGCCCCGAAATCGACGCGACACGGCCGGCCGGAACGGGCGAACGGCCCACAGCACAGCCCCTGTTCTGGGAAACTGATCATCAGACTCATCCGGCAGCGAAGGGCACAGGGAACGCGATGCAACCGATCATCATCGTCCTGATCATTCTGGTGGTGCTGGTCTTCATCGCCCTGATCAAGACGATCCAGGTCATCCCACAGGCCAGCGCTGCCATCGTCGAGCGCTTCGGACGCTACACCCGCACCCTCAACGCGGGGCTGAACATCGTCGTGCCGTTCATCGACTCGATCCGCAACCGCATCGACCTCCGTGAGCAGGTCGTCCCCTTCCCGCCCCAGCCGGTGATCACCCAGGACAACCTGGTCGTCAACATCGACACCGTCATCTACTACCAGGTCACCGACGCCCGCGCCGCGACCTACGAAGTCGCCAGCTACATCCAGGCCATCGAGCAGCTCACCGTCACCACGCTCCGCAATATCATCGGCGGCATGGACCTCGAGCGGACCCTCACCTCCCGCGAGGAGATCAACGCGGCCCTCCGCGGCGTCCTCGACGAGGCCACCGGCAAGTGGGGAATCCGCGTCAACCGCGTCGAGCTCAAGGCCATCGAACCGCCGACCTCCATCCAGGACTCGATGGAGAAGCAGATGCGCGCCGACCGTGACAAGCGCGCGGCGATCCTCACGGCGGAAGGCATCCGCCAGTCGCAGATCCTCACCGCCGAGGGTGAGAAGCAGTCGGCGATCCTGCGCGCGGAAGGCGAGGCCAAAGCGGCCGCCCTGCGCGCCGAGGGTGAGGCACAGGCCATCCGTACGGTCTTCGAGTCCATCCACGCCGGAGACGCCGACCAGAAGCTCCTCGCCTACCAGTACCTCCAGATGCTCCCGAAGATCGCCGAAGGCGACGCCAACAAGCTCTGGATCGTCCCGAGCGAGATCGGCGACGCTCTCAAGGGACTCAGCGGAGCCATGGGCAACTTCAACCCGATGGCGGGCATGGGCGGCGGCTCCGTACCCAAGCAGACCGGCGGCAACGGTACGGAACGACGCGAGCAGCCCCCCATCGACTGACACGCGAACCACTTCATGCATGATCGGTGAGGCCCCTCGACCTTGATGGCGGGGAGGCGACTCACGGACCATGTAAGGAGATGGCGTTGTCCATCTGGGAAGCACTGGCGGTGTTCGCAGCCGGCGTGGGAGCCGGCACCATCAACACCATCGTCGGCTCCGGCACCCTGATCACCTTTCCGGTGCTGCTCGCCACCGGGCTGCCACCGATCACCGCGAACGTCTCCAACGCCCTCGGTCTCGTACCCGGCTCCATCAGCGGAGCCGTCGGCTACCGCGCCGAACTGCGCGGCCAGACCGGCCGGGTCCTCCGCCTCGGCCTCACCGCGCTCGTCGGCGGCCTCGCCGGCGCCGTTCTGCTGCTCGCCCTGCCCTCGGACGCGTTCGACACCATCGTCCCCGTACTGATCGCCCTGGCGCTGGTCCTCGTCATCCTCCAGCCACGCCTTGCCGCGGCGGTCCAGCGGCGTCGCGAAGCACAGGGCACCGAACCGCATCCGCACGGCGGCCCGGCCCTCCACACCGGCCTGCTGTTCGCCAGCGCGTACGGCGGCTACTTCGGCGCCGCCCAGGGCATCCTCTACCTCTCCCTCATGGGACTGCTGCTCGAGGACAGCCTCCAGCGCATCAACGCCGTCAAGAACATCCTCGGCGCCGTCGTCAACGGCGTCGCCGCCGTCTTCTTCCTCTTCGTCGCCGAATTCGACTGGACCGCCGTCCTGCTGATCGCGGTCGGGTCCACCATCGGCGGCCAGCTGGGCGCCAAGATAGGCCGCAGACTCAAGCCCGGTGTGCTGCGCGCCTTCATCGTCGTCGTCGGATCGATCGCGATCGCCCAGCTGCTGCTGCGCTGACACGACGAGGCCCGCACCCTACGCAAGGGAGCGGGCCTCGTCACCACGGTCTACGCGTCGGAGACCGGGGCCGTCTCCTACGCCGCGAAGTCCTCCGCCGCGGGCTGCGCCGCCAGCCAGTCCGGCAGCGCGGCACGCTCGCCCGACCGGAGACCGAGCAGCATCGCCTCCGCCGGCGACGGCACGAACGGCTGGTGCAGCAGCGGCATACCCGCCTGCTCAGGCGTACGGTCGGCCTTGCGGTGATTGTCCTCGGCGCAGGAAGCCACCGTGTTCAGCCAGCTGTCGGCACCCCCGCGCGACCTCGGCACCACGTGGTCCACCGTCGTGGCGCGCCGACCGCAGTAGGCGCACCGGTGCTGGTCACGCACCAGCACTCCCCGCCTCGACCACGGGGCCTGTCTTCGAAACGGCACCCGTACGTATCTGCAGAGCCTGATCACCCGCGGCACCGGAAGATCCACCGCGGCCGCACGCACACGAAGCGCGGGATGGGACTGCTCGACAACCGCCTTGTCCTGGAGCACGAGCACCACCGCACGGTTCAGCGTCACCGTCGACAGCGGCTCGAAGCTCGCATTGAGCACCAGTGTGTCCCGCATCCTGCCCACCTCCGTTCGCCCCGCCCAGCTCACGTCGGCGGGCATCAGGCTTGGATCAACTCTGGCCGGGCGCGCCAAGATGGACAACGCAATATCTGTGCCTTGCCGGGGGCGGACACAAGGACCCCCGGCAACAAAACTGCCCTGCCCTGGTCTCTCCAAGACCAGGGCAGGGCAAACTCCGGACGAACTCTCGGCTTGTCTCAGCCCTGCGCGGGCGTCTCGTACTCGCCGATCAGATGTGCACGAGCGATTGCGTGGAAACGCAGGTTGAAACCGACGACCGCCGGTGACACATCGGCACCGGGACCGAGCCTCTCGCTGTCCACCGCGTACACCGTGAAGACATAACGGTGCTTCTCGCCGGCCGGCGGAGCCGCCCCACCGAAGTCCTTCGAGCCGTAGTCGTTACGGACATGGACCGCGCCGTCGGGCAGCCCCTCGAACTTTCCGTTGCCCGCGCCCGCCGGGAGCTCCGTCACCGACGCGGGGATGTCGAAGAGCACCCAGTGCCAGAAACCGCTGCCGGTCGGGGCGTCCGGATCGAAGCACGTCACGGCGAAGCTCTTGGTCTCCGCCGGAAAACCCTCCCAGCGCAGATGCGGCGAGGTATCGCCCCCCGCCTTCACCTGGGAGTCGTTCAGCACCGACCCCGGCTCGATGTCGTCGCTCACCAAGGTGAACGAAGGCACCGCCGGATGAAAGTCGTGGGGAAGCGGAGCCCTCTTGAGCTCGGTCACGTCAAACCCTCCGATTCGGCCGTCCTGCTTCTTTCGCCTTCTTCCGTCCCGAGCCTAGAGCCAGTTGCGGCGCCCGCCGACATCCGCCAGCCACTGGTTGAGGTATGCCGCCCAGTCGGTCGACGCGAAATCGTGGTGCCCCACCTTGAACGCCTTGTAGGAGTCGCTGCTCTCACTGAACAGACCCGGCTTCTTGTCCATCTCCAGGACGACATCCATTTCGCGTTCGTCGGCGACAAACGTCAGCTCGACCTGGTTCAGGCCGCGGTACTGCTGGGGCGGCAGGAACTCGATCTCCTGGTAGAACGGCAGCCGCTGGCGCGTCCCGCGGATGTGACCGCGCTCCATGTCGGCGCTCTTGAACCGGAAGCCCAGCTGGATGAACGCGTCGAGGATCGCCTGCTGCGCCGGCAGCGGGTGCACATTGATCGGGTCCAGGTCGCCCGAGTCCACGGCCCGCGCGATCTCCAGCTCGGTCGTGACGCCGATCTCCATCCCCCGCAGCAGCTGCCCCTCGATCGTGGTGATCGGGGTCTCCCAAGGGATCTCGAGGCCGAACGGCACCACGTGCACCGCACCGGCCTTGACCTCGAACGCGCCGCCGAGCCGCTGCTTGGTGAACTCGATGTCCTGCTTGACCTCCTGGTCGCCGCCCTCGACCTCGACCCGCGCCTGGAGACCGACGGACAGTCCCTCGATCTGCTGATCCACCGAGCCGCCCTGGATGCGCACCTCGCCCTGGACCACGCCGCCGGGGACGACGTTCGCCTCGGTGAGCTCCGTCTCGACGGAGGCGCCACCGGCACCCATGCTCGCAAGCAGCCTCTTGAAGCCCATGCCAACTCCTTCTCGGTCCTGCCCCTACATACGCGATCACATACGCGTCTACATACGCGTCACGACCGTAGTCGGTTCCCCGTGGTTCTCCATCGCCCCCGGTACGCTCGAACGCGATGATCGAGAGCTCTGACCACACGCCGCTGCCACGGGACTTCTTCGACCGACCGGTACTGGAGGTCGCCCCGGACCTGCTGGGCCGCACCCTGACCCGCCGGACCGACGAAGGCCTCATAGAACTGCGCATCACGGAGGTCGAGGCATACGCGGGCGAGGCCGATCCCGGTTCCCACGCCTTCCGCGGCCGCACCGCCCGCAACGAGGTGATGTTCGGCCCTCCCGGACATGCGTACGTCTACTTCACCTACGGGATGTGGCACTGCCTCAATGTGGTGTGCGGTCCGGAAGGCAGGGCGAGCGGAGTCCTGCTGCGGGCCGGCGAGGTACGAGTGGGCGCCGCTCTGACGCGCAAACGTCGAATCTCGGCCCGCCACGACAAGGAACTGGCCAAAGGGCCGGCCCGCCTGGCCACTGCCCTCGACGTCGACCGGTCGCTGAACGGCGCAGACTTCTGCCTGGGTCCGACGGCCCCTCTTTCCCTGCTGCCGGGCCGACAGCCGACCTCTGACCAGGTACGCAACGGCCCACGCACGGGAGTGGGCGGCGAAGGGGCCTACCACCCATGGCGGTTCTGGATCGATGGTGACCCGACCGTCAGCCCGTATCGGGCTCATGCGCCCCGACGCCGCGGGCGCAGCGCAACTTGACTCGGGTACCTCGGACGCCTAACGTAGCCCGAGCCGCTTGAGAAGGAGCACTGCTGTTCAGCAGTTCCGGAGCGGCCATCCACCTCTGACGACGAACCCAATCGGGTGCGATTTCGGCATGCCGAAATCAGGATCCGATGGCTCGATTATGAGCTGCCAAGGAAATCGTCTAACGTGGTGATCACGCCGGAAGGCCGAAAGACCGGAAAGCACCCCCGGGTAAATCGGATCGAAGGATCTGATAAAGTCGGAGTCGCCGGAAAGGGAAACGCGAAAGCGGAGAACCGGAAGGCGTAGCAGAAATTCTCTGCTCAGCAGAGAAGCCCGCCGGCCGGGAATCGGACACGAAAGAGTCTGATAGAGTCGGAAACGCAAGACCGAAGGGAAGCGCCCGGAGGAAAGCCCGCAAGGGTGAGTACAAAGGAAGCGTCCGTTCCTTGAGAACTCAACAGTGTGCCAAAAATCAACGCCAGATATGTTGATACCCCGTCCATCTTCGGATGGTCGAGGTTCCTTTGAAAAGTCCATCCCGCTTGCGGGGTGGCGATACACAGCGAGGACGCTGTGAACGACCGGTC